>JBDKKQ010000387.1:0-2960 GCA_039796015.1 Verrucomicrobiota bacterium | reverse complement strand
TTCGCGTGGTGGTGGATCCGAAGAGCGCCTTGTACGTGACCGGCAGCGAATTGGATTATGCCGATGCGCTCCAAGAGGGCGGCTTCAAGGTGAAGAACCCCAATGCGGCCACCAGTTGTTCGTGCGGCGAGAGTTTCAGTGCCTGAACCGCAAATCCTGAGCCGAGCCGATTCGGTTGGGGGCAGTCGTTCTGGGTGAGTCTTCGTCCTTAAAAGCTCGTTGTTCGTTGGAGCAAAAGGTGGATTGTGGGTGTCCGATATGGGATGAAAAGAACGCCAAGTACAGGTGCCATCATTCAACTTCCTGACCTCATGCCGGAGACCGCTGCCCCCATCGTCCAGATCCGCGACCTCTTCAAGGTCTACCGGCAGGGTGACATTGACGTCACCGCGCTCAATGGCGTGTCGATGGACATCGCTCCCGGAGAGTTCGTGGTGCTCATGGGTCCGTCGGGTTCGGGCAAATCCACCCTGTTGCACATCTTGGCCGGCATCGACACCGCCAGTCGCGGAACCGTGGAAGTTCAGGGCGTCAATGTGGCCGGGTTGAACGAGTCGGAATTGGCCGACTGGCGCAACCAGAACGTCGGGTTCGTCTTCCAGAGCTTCAACCTGATCCCGGTGCTCACGGCCTTCGAGAATGTCGAGTTGCCGCTCTTGCTCACGGCGCTGTCCAAGTCCGAGCGGCGTCGCCAAGTCGAAACGTCCCTGGAGTTGGTGGGCTTGGCCGATCGGGGACACCACCGGCCGGATCAGATGTCGGGCGGACAGCAGCAGCGGGTGGCCATCGCCCGGGCCATCGCCACAGATCCGACCCTGATCATCGCCGACGAACCCACTGGCAATCTCGACTCCAAATCCGCGTCCGACGTGTTGGGAATCCTCCAGTCATTGGCCCGGGATGCCGGCAAGACCGTGGTCATGGTCACCCACGATCCCAAGGCGGCCAGCTATGGCACCCGAAGCCTTCACCTCGAAAAGGGTGAGTTTGTGGCATGAGTTCGGCCGACTCCCAAGGCACACCGTCCCCGTCGGAGCGCCGGCATCGGGCCTCGGGCATTACCATTCCGGGGTTCGTCCTCAAGAACGCGTTGCGCAACGGGCGTCGGGCGATGCTGACGGTACTCAGCGTGGCCGTCAGTTGTGCGCTGTTGGTAACGCTCCTGACCTTGCAGCGCGAACTCACCGTGCCGCCCGAAAGCGAGGCGGCTTCGTTCCGCATCATCGCGCGCAACAAGGTTTCCTTGGCCCAACCGTTGCCGGCGCGACAGCGCTCCACCATCGAGAAGATCCCGGGCGTGCGTCAGGTGTCGCCGTTCACCTACTTTGGCGGGCTCTTCCGCGACGAGACCACCACGAGTTGGGCGCAGTTCGCGGTCGATCCGGCCCGGTTTCGCGAGCTGATCTTGGAGGGCAAGATCATCGAGGGTTCGTACGACGCCTGGGTTAAAAACCGCAATGGTTGCATGGTGGGAGCTGACACCTTGCGTCGCTACGGACTGAAGGTGGGAGACAAGCTGCGCTTCACCGGCACGTTTTATCCGGTGGATTTGGAGCTGATCATTGAAACGGTCTATGCCGGCACCATCGATGATCGGAACTGCTTCTTCCACCACGCGCTGCTCGATCAGTTGATGGATGACTGGGGCATGGTGGGCACTTGGTACATGATGGCCGATTCCGCCGAATCGGTGGATGGCGTCATCGAACGGGTGAACGCCGCCTTCGAGAACACTTCGGCCGAGGTACGAGCGGAGACCGAGCGCGCCTTCCAGTTGGGGTTCGTGAGCATGTTCGGCAATGTGAAGATGCTCTTCGGCAGCATCAGCGCGGTGGTGGTCTTCACGCTCATCCTCGTGTGCGTGAGCACCATGAGCATGGCCATCCGCGAACGATTCCGCGAACTGGCGGTGCTCAAGGCGCTTGGGTTCCGGCGGCGTGAACTCTTCGCGTTCATCCTCGCCGAGAGCTTTGGACTTTCCATGTTGGGAGCCTTCGTTGGCATCGGTGGCGCGTGGTTGTTCTGGTCCACCATCAATCTCCAGAAGCTCTCGCAAGGGTTCCTGGTCTATTTCGAGGTCACGCCGCGCATCATGGCCACCGGCGGTATCGTGGCGGCTCTCTTGGGGATCGTGGCGGCCATTGGCCCGTCGATCTCGGTGGCCCGAATGAGCGTGGTCTCCGGGCTCAAAACCCTCGACTGAGCCGGACCCGAACCCTTCGCACGCACGCACTCCATGGCTCTCCCGCTCAAATACAACTACCGCAACGTGCTCATCCGCTGGCGGACCACGTTGTTCACGGTGATTGGCGTGGCGGCGGTGGTGTCGGTGGTCATCTTGCTCAAGGCCTTGGCCAAGGGCATCGAATCGAGCAGTGCCCGCACGGGCGAACCGGGCAATATCTTGGTGGTGCGCAAGGGGTCGCAGGCCGAGTCCGGCAGCCTGGTCACTCGGGATCAGTTCCGGACGTTGCAGTTCTTCGAAGAAATCGACCGCAACGCCGCAGGGCAGCCGGTGGTGTCGGCAGAGTTGGTCATGATCATCAACGCGCCGCGTCGAGCGGCTCCGGGATCGGCCAACACGCTCATTCGCGGTGTCACCCCGCGCGGATTGGAACTGCGGCCCAAAGTTACTTTGATCGAAGGGCGCTGGTTTCAACCCGGTCAGCGCGAAGTGACGGTATCGAAGAAGTTGGCGGGTCGCTTTGAAGGCTTCGAGTTGGGCGGAATTATCCGGGCCGGCCCAGACCGCCTCCGCGTGGTGGGCTTGTTCGAAGCCGGCGGCAGTGCCTTCGATTCCGAGGTTTGGATGGATGCCGATGAAGCCCGTTCGATCTTCGACCGTTCCGAGATGTACTCGAGTATTCTGCTGCGTCCGCGGGATGAGGCGGCGATGCGCTCGCTCACCAACCGGATCGCCCAAGACAAGCGGCTGGGCCTGCGCGCCGAGCCGGAGATCG
>JBDKKQ010000386.1:0-5300 GCA_039796015.1 Verrucomicrobiota bacterium | reverse complement strand
TGGCAGTTCGAATTAAAGAACGGGGACGAAGCCTTCGGCCTCATTGGCAGCGAGACCGAAGATCAGGTCGTATTGAAGGTTCCAGGTGGGACACCTCAGAGACTCAAGAAATCGGAGATCCGTCAGCGTACCCAGCAGAAACTGTCCATCATGCCAGCCAACTTGCAGGCTGCATTGAGCGCTCAGGAATTCGTGGACCTGATCGCGTATTTGGCGTCCCTGAAGAAACCGTGAGTCGACAACACTGCGGCCCGTGCGGTACTGCCCCCCGGATCGCGCCGTGGGGCTTGATACTATTTCTTCAGCCGTTGCTCGAAGTAGGCGATTAACGCCTTCTCCGCCTTCTCGGCGTCCGCACCCTTAAACCCGTGCCCTGCCCCCTCGACCGTCAGCAGTTCGACGGGCACGCCGCAGGCCGTGAGCCGGTCGCGCATCCACACTCCCTGTTCGTAGGCCACGTATTTGTCCTCGGTGCCATGGATAATGAGCGAGGGCGCAGCGTTAGGAGTCACCCAGTTCAGCGGACTGGATTGGATGTGCTTGGCGCGCGCAGTCGTCACGTCACCGCCCAGCCACAGGGGCAGCACGACGTGCGCATCCACGCTCTTGCCGTAGGACTGGGTGAAGTCGCTCGGGCCATAGACATTGACCACGCAAGTGACAGCACTCGAGAAGCCGGGATTGTCCATTCCTTCAAACCCCTTCACGCCCGCCGTCACACCGAGGAACTGGGCGAGATGCCCTCCTGCCGAGCTGCCGGTCACGCCAATGAGGTCAGGATTCATGCCGTACTTCGCCGCGTTCGCACGGATCCAGCGCACTGCCGCCTTGGTGTCATGGATGGCGGCCGGAAATAGGTGCGTCGGTGCGAGTCGATAGCTAATGGTGACGGCCGCGAAACCCCGCTGTGCGAGGGTGAGGCACAGCGAGTTGTAGCCCTCACGGTTGCCGGCACGAAAACCGCCACCGTGGATGCACACCACAACCGGGAGCGGACCATTCGCGTGCTTCGGGCGAGCGAGGTTGAGCTGCATCCGAGCGCCGCCCGCATCAGCGTAAGTGATATCTCGCTCGAAGGTGACTGTATCTGGGATGACGGGTTCAACGGCCCGAGCCGCAACAAGGGCCAGACTGTAAAAGAGGATGGCGAGCACGGAAGGGAAACGAGGCATCATGAGGGTAATGGTGTGGACCGTGTTGACAGGCTGGAGGGGTAAACCTTTTAGCCAGAACGAGTCAGTTGGGAGGAAAATGATGGCGTGGCCGATTCTTTCGCTCGGTGAGGTGAGGGCTTGTTGCTCATGGAGATCCCGTTGCTTGCAAAGCTCAAGCAATGGCCGCTTAAGCCGCCGGAACAACGGCGAACAACGCTCTTGGCACCTCCCTAGCAAAACCTCATTACTGCAAGCCTCAACTCGACCCAGAAGCGGTTCTCCGTAGATCCTCTGAAGTTGTCACCCGAAACTATAGAAATATCTTAAGCGTCCAGCAGCAATGTCCGCCTTCAGATGCAGTTCAATGACTATCCACGGCCATACTGAGCGAGGAGCGTTTTTGGGGGTTCGCGACGCTGGGTTTGCGCGGACCTGGGTCTTGATTTTGGCGGGCTGCTGGCTGGGTTTGATTTGCACAAAATCTTGGGGAGCAGAGGTGGCCACAGCCCATCCCTCCGCCGAACAAATCGAGTTCTTTGAGAACAAGATTCGACCGGTGCTAACCCAGCACTGCTATTCCTGCCACTCGGCCGAAGCGACCAAGCTCAAGGCCGGTCTGCGTCTCGACAGTCGGGCCGGCCTGCTCAAGGGCGGCGATACCGGGCCAGCCATCGTGCCGGGCCAGCCCGATGCCAGTTTGCTCATCCAAGCGGTGCGCTATAAGGACGAGGACACCGCCATGCCGCCGAAGAAACCCTTGCCGGAGGCGCTGGTTGCCGACCTCGAAGCTTGGGTGCGCATGGGCAGCCCATGGCCGGAGGCAGAGAGGACGGGATCACCCGACAAAGTAGAGAACAAGGGATTCGACTGGGCAAAATTTCGCTCAGAACACTGGGCGTTTCGAAACGTTGTGACGTCGGAACCGCCGACAGTGAAAAATGCGTCCTCGGTAAGTAATCCGATCGACCAATTTGTCCTCGCCCGGCTTCAGGCCGCCGGTTTAAAGCCCGCGTCACCCGCGGAAAAACGCGTTCTCATTCGCCGGGCTTATCTCGATCTCACTGGCCTGCCACCCACTCCAGAAGAGGCTGCAACGTTTCTTGCCGACCCGTCGCCAGACTCCTTTGCCAAGGTTGTCGACGCGCTCCTTGCCTCGCCGCAATATGGTGAACACTGGGGGCGACACTGGCTGGATGTCGCGCGCTACAGCGACGGACTAGGAGGATTTCTCGACTCCGAAGAGTTGCCCGAAGCGTGGCGTTACCGAGATTGGGTTGTTGGCGCCCTGAATCGCGACCTGCCCTATGACCAGTTCGTGCGAGCGCAAATCGCGGGCGATCTCCTTTCGAACGACCGGGATTTGGCGATTGCCACCGGCTTTTTCGCGGTAGGTCCCACTTACATTTCGGACGGCGGCGACCCCGAGGCCACGGCGCAGGCCCGGGCGGAGACGCTGGCCGATCGCGTGGACACCTTCTCGCGGACGTTCCTCGGACTGACCGTGGCTTGTGCGCGCTGCCACGATCACAAGTTCGATCCAATCACCGCGCGAGACTACTACGCGCTGGCAGGGATTTTTGACAACTCCAAGGTCGAACTGACTTCGATCGCTCCGCGTGAGGTGGTGAGCGCCTTCGATGCCGCCCAGAAAGCCATCAAGGATCATGAAAAACTCATCAAAGCCGCCGGAACCAACACCGCAGCGAAGTCCCAAGAAGTGCCGCTGAAGGCAGAATTGGAACGCCTCAAAAAAGCCGCGCCGCCCGCTTATGCCAAGGCGCACCTGCTCGTGGACCGCGGAAATAAGGACATGCCCGTCGCCATTCGGGGCGACTTGCGCAAGCCGGGCGAACCAGCTCCCCGCCGTTTCTTACAAATCGTCGCCGGAGAAAACCCTCCGCTCTTCAAAGAAGGGAGCGGCCGCCGTCAACTGGCAGAGGCGGTGACCGATCCCTCCAATGCATTGACCGCGCGCGTCATCGTGAACCGCGTTTGGCAACACCACTTCGGCCAAGCGCTGGTCCGCACGCCGAGCAATTTTGGCATGCTCGGCGAAAAGCCTACCCATCCCGAACTGCTCGACTGGCTTGCATCGACGCTCATGGAAAACGGTTGGTCCCTAAAGAAGCTCCATCGCCTGATCCTGCTTTCGTCCACTTGGCAAATGAGCAGCCAGTATCGCGCAGAGGCGTTTGCCAAAGACGGCGAGAACCGACTGCTCTGGCGGATGAACCCTCGCAAACTCGAGGTAGAATCTTGGCGCGACAGCATGCTCGCGGTCACCGGCGAACTCGATCGCGCCCTCGGCGGAACACCGACGGACCGGATTCTCGAGTCCAGCCGCCGCACTCTCTACGGCAAGGTCAGTCGCAACGGCGACCGGTTTCTCTCCGATGAATTTCTGCGTCTCTTCGACTTTCCAGCCCCTCGCTCAACGAGCGAGCAACGCACTGCCAGTACGGTGCCTCGACAGCATCTCTTCATGATGAACAGCGCCTTCATGGCTGCCCGCGCCCAGGCGCTGTCCGCCCGGCTCCAACGTGAATCCAACGACGACCGTGCCCGCATCGCCCGCGCCTACCAATTGCTCTACTCGCGAACGCCGGCAGCCGATGAGACCGCCCTCGGCCTGGCGTTCCTCGCCGAGACCGCCCCTGGAACGACTCGTTCCCGCTGGGATTCCTACGCACAAGCCTTGCTCTCAGCTCATGAGTTCATTCAAAACCAATAAGCTCTATGCAATTTGAGCAACACGAAGCCGCCTTCCGCCGGGCCGTCCGATTCCATTCGCGCCGCGATTTTCTCAGCCGTCTCGGAGCGGGGATAGGGACGATTGGTTTGGCGGGAATGCTCAACCCGACGCGCGCGCTTGGCGGACCGGTGAGTGAGTCGCCGTTGCTACCCAAGCGTCCTCATTTCCGGCCTAGAGCCAAACATGTCATCCAGCTCTTCATGCCCGGCGGGCCGTCGCAGGTAGACACCTTCGACTACAAACCGCAGCTGGCCAAACATGCGGGGAAGCGCCCCGATTCGGTCAACCGCAAGACGCTCCGCGACACCAAAAACGGGCTGATGCCCTCGCCATTTTCCTTCCGGCAATACGGCCAAACCGGCAAGTGGGTTAGTGATATTTTTCCGCACGTCGGCGGCTGTGTCGACGACATCAGCTTCATCCACTCGATGCACACGGACATCCCGGAGCACGCCGGTGCAATGATGATGATGAACGTGGGCGCATTGCAGCCCAACCGTCCGAGCATGGGGGCGTGGCTCGTCTATGGACTGGGCACCGAAAATCAGAACCTTCCGGGATTTGTCGCCATGTCCCCACGTGCGCAACCGCGGGGCACCCTCGCCAACTGGGGCAACGCCTTTCTTCCCGGCGCCTACGCCGGCAGCTACGTGAACCTGGCCGAGATGAAACCCGACGCCGTGATGCGCGATCTGAAGAACACACACCTCTCCACGCCCGAACAGCAACGGCAGGTCGATCTCCTCGAGCAACTCAATCGAAAGCACCTCGCACGCCTAGAAAAAGATCAGGACCTGGAAGCCAGTATCGCCGCGATGGAGATGGCCTTTCGGATGCAATTCTCAGTGCCCGAAGTGTTCGACATCAGCAAGGAATCCCAGGCCACGCGCGATCTCTACGGCGACAGTGAATTTGCCAAAGGTTGCCTGCTCTCCCGCCGCCTCATCGAACAAGGCGTGCGCGTCGTGCAACTCTCCCTGTCCATCGACGGGTACGACATCGCCTGGGACACCGGCCATGAAAACATCGTGGATGGCCACGCCCGACTGGCAAAAGCCTGCGACCAAGGCATCGCTGCGCTGATCCACGATCTCAAGGCAAGAGGGCTCTTTGACGACACGCTCATCGTCTGGGGTGGCGAGTTCGGTCGCGCCCCCACCTCTGAAGGCGCCAAAGGCCGCGACCACGACCACTATGGCTACACCAATTGGCTCGCCGGTGGCGGAGTCAAAAGAGGCTTCAGCTACGGAGCGACGGACGAGTTCGGCTGCTCTGCAGTGGAAGACCGCGTCCACGTCCACGACTTCCACGCCACGATTTTGCACCTGATGGGACTCGACCACGAGAAGCTCACTTACCGCTACTCCGGACGCGATTATCGGCTGACGGATGTT
>JBDKKQ010000385.1:0-6075 GCA_039796015.1 Verrucomicrobiota bacterium | reverse complement strand
CGGAGGGTCGAACACCGGCAGGAACCGGCCGGTCGGAGGGATCACGAACATGCGGTCACCGGCCTCGACCCAGTCCACGATGCTGGTGCCCATCTTGCCATCGCGCTTCACGGTGACCTCGTAGTGGCCCCGATCGAGCGCACAAGAGCTTAGGGAATAAGCCCGCTTGTACTTCGTCTTGTGCGACCAATACACAGTGATGAACTGGCCGGTCTTGAAGTCGGGGGCATAACCCTCGGGCCATTGGAAGCGGACGGTTTTGGTGTCGGGAAGTTCCATCTTCACCGACTCGACGAGCATTTCAGCGATGACCTTGGACATGTTCAGAAAGGGAGTTTAGAGCAGGGACGTAGTAAGACTTTGCCGCAATGGGTAGACCTGTAAAGGCGCGTTTGCCGACTCGGGTTTGCGCGGAAGGGGGCTTGCCGTTGAGGTTCCTTGATTCGGCGCGACGCATCGAAGGGTCGGATGCGGTGGGGCGCAGATAAAGTCAGGCAGCGTCTCCGCGCAGGAATTGCATAACTTGCCGGATAATCCCGGTCCGGATGGGCAGGGCAACGTGGGTGTGAGGCACGACGACATGACGGGCCGATCCCGCCAGTCGGGTCGAGGCGACGCTGACTTTGCCGTCATGTGGAGAAGGCAATGGCGACCAGAAGGGCGACAAGGGGCTATCTCCAGCGATGACGAGGGCTTCATAGTCGGCGGGGCCGAGTGTGACCGAGTAGCCGGACAGACCGGTTTGCAATGACGCCAGGTTGGGTCCGGCCAACCATCGGCAGAAGGCGCTTTTGGACCAGAAGTCTGCCGCTTCGCTGCCATGGTGGGGAGGGCCCAAAAAGACCACGCGTCCCAAATTGGCGGGGCGGTGGGCCGCCAAGCAGCCTCGCAGTAACAGCCCGCCCATGGAGTGGGTGACGAAATGAATCTGTTGGATGCCGTCCGGAATAGTGCGCTGCAAATAGTCTGGTAAGTACTCCGAAGCCAAGGTTGCGAGCGGCACCCGAATGGATCGGTAAGAGGGATTGAAGACCCGGTAACCTTCCCGTCGTAGGGCCCATTCCAGCCGTTTCATTGGAATCGGAGAAGAGTACCAGCCGTGCAAGAGGACGACGGCTTCGGTACGCGGATCGCCGGGTTGAGGCGTTGAGATGGCTCTAGGCATGGATATTGGTCAACCGATTGCCGGGGAGCGGACGACTTCGATGAGCGCCCGATGGTTGATCTTGCCGGTACCCAGCTTGGGGATCTCGTCCACGAACCGGATTTCCCGCGGGACACACAAGTTGGTCAAACCCTTGGCCTTGATGGCTTGTCGCACTTCATCCATCGACAGGCGTGGGACATTGCAAATGGCGATGAGTTTCTCGCCTTTCTCTTCGTCGGCGACGGCCACCACGGCGATCTCGCAGCGCAGGCCGTGCTGGGGGAAGGCACCTGCCAAGGCGTCTTCTACAGCGGTGAGGCTGACCATCTCGCCGCTGATCTTGGCGAAGCGTTTCATGCGGCCGAGCAGGAAGACGAACCCGTCGTCATCGATCCGGGCCAGATCGCCGGTGTCGTACCAGCCGCCCAGCAATTGGAAGGCGGCGTTGGCTTCTGCGTTGAGGTAGCCCCGCATGACGTTGGGGCCGCGCACGAAGAGTCGGCCCGAGACGATGCGGCCCTCGGGGGTGACTTCGCTGACGCCTTCCACCTGCTCGAGTTTCCATTCCATGCCGGGCATGAAACGCCCGACGCTGCCGAACTGAGCTTCGATGCGGTTGTTGGCACTCAGCACCGGACTGCACTCGGTGGCACCGTAGCCCTCGAGCAAACGGATGCCGAACTTCCGGGCCCAGGTTTGCGCGGTGGCTTCTTGGACTTTCTCCGCGCCGGCCACCAGAAACTTCACCGAGTTGAAGTCATAGGGCGCTGCCTTGCGGGCATAGCCATTGAGGAAGGTGTTGGTGCCGACCATCACGGTGCAGTTGCGGTCGTACACCACTCCGGGAATGACTCGATAGTGCAGGGGCGATGGATACAAGAAGGTGTACAGGCCGCGAACTAGGGGCAGCAGGGTGCAGGCGGTCAGGCCGAAGCTGTGGAAGAGAGGGAGCGCATTAAAGAACCGTTCCTCATCGGAAATGTCGAGAAAGGCGTCCATCTGGCGGATATTGGCCAAGAGATTGGCATGGGTGAGTACCACCCCCTTGGGAATGCCCTCCGATCCGGAAGTGAAGAGAATCACGGCCGGTGTTTTGGCCGCATCGAATCCCGATCGTGGCACCTTCAGACCCATGCCACAGCGCAGGCTGTGCTGGATGAGTGTCAGGATTTTGGTCACGGCTCCGATGCCCATCCGGATGTCTTCGAGGTGGTGGAACCGGATGCCGGCCGCTTCGAGGGGGGCGATATCCAACTTGGCCTTCTGGAGGAAGGTTCGGGAGGTGATGATGTCGCGGATGCCGGCCAGTTGAGAGCATTGCAGGAGAATGGTTGGACCCGTGGAGAAGTTGAGGACCGCCGGGGTATGTCCGGTGGCCCACAGTGCCATCAAGGTGACGGGCATGCCGTTAACGTTGGGCAAAAGCACTCCGACCTGGGCGGGGTCGCCCTGAGGAGATCGCGCTGCTGGGGGTAGACACCGCCGAAATTGGCCGGCCAAGAGTTCGGTACCCACCATGAGGCGACGATAGGTCAGCGGTTTCAGGGTGATGTCTTCGAGGACTTGGCGTCGTGGCAGTGTCCGGGCGGTTTCTGCGATGGCTTCGAGAATATCCTGCGGACCGTGGTCCATCTCGGCTTGGAATTGCTGGTGCACCATCACGTCGCGCAACCAGCGGGTGATCCGGGTGCGGGCCACGGCGTTGGGTTGATGCGTCAAATCCGGAGCCGTCAGCAAGGGGCTGAAGTGGGCAGAGACCTTCGGGAACCACTGAGTCCAGCCGGTGTGTCGCACAGCGGGCACGCGAACCGCATTGCGCAAATAACAGGTGATGACCTTCGCCTTGGTTTTGTGGATGAGGAACCCGGTGCCGTCGAAAAGCTTCATCATCCGGGTGGTGCGCGTCAGGCGTCCTTCGGGGAACAAGACCAGCCGGCCTCCCTTGGCTAAGAATTCCGCCATGCGCTTGGCGCCGTAAGGGGAGGCGGGGTCGATCGGGAAGGTTCGCCGGTTGACCATAATCTTCCGGTGGATCCACGAGGTTTCGGCCGTGGTTGAGCTGGTGACGAACTTCCAGTCTTCATCAAGGATGACTCCGAGAAAGGCCCAATCCAGCCACGACACGTGGTTGGGCAGCAGCAAGACCGGACCCGGGGTGGAAAGCGCATCGGTATTGTAGGCGCGGTACCGGAAACACAGGCGCAGGAGCCAATGGAGGAGGGACTTGATCATCGGGTTTTTCCTGCAGGGGTTGTGTGGATGTTCGAAGCCGGAATTTTCAACAGGGCCACGATGGCGGCTGTCACCACGGCAAGTACCAAGAAAACGCCCGACGCACTGATGCCCACCTGGACGCTGACGAGGCAGAGCAAGCTGGCACTGACCATGCCGAGATTATCGACCAGGTTTTGGACTGCGATGGTCTTGCCCATTTTGTTCGGGTCGGATTCGGCCTGCAGGGCGGCATTGAGTGGGATGAGAAAGAATCCGGCGGCGATACCGGTGCCGATGAGCAGGCCGACTACCGGCAGGATCAAATGCAACGCGCCAACCTGAATAGTGGGGTGCTTCCAGAGGTTGAGGTGCTCCACGGAGAACAGGAGGCCGAGCATGCTGGCGAGGGCAAAACCGAAGAGTCGAGTGCGTTGCAATTCTCCGACGGGAAACCATCGGCCGGCCAGAATGCTGCCCACCATGACTCCGACGCTGAGCCACAGCCCGAGGAGGGCGATTTGGGTGTTATCGGGCAGGTGGAGAACGCTCAGGCCCCACGGTTGGAAGTTGATCTTCATGGCTGCGCCGCAAATCCAGAAGAGTCCGGTGCCCACCAGCATTCGGGACAATCGGGGAGCCAAGGCCAGTTGCTTCGCATGGTCTTTGAACGCGGTCAGATTGAGGTTCCAGAGGACGGTGGGGTTGGATGGCGTTCGCTGCATGAGGAGATTGAGCAGGAATGAGCCGAGGTAAATTCCCACGAGCACCGCATAAGAGCTCAACACGGAATCCTTCCACCGGTCTGCCATGATCGAACCGGCGATGGCTCCGCCGAGGATGGCCACCAGGGTGAGGAGTTCGACCATGCCGTTGGCCCGGACGAGGCGTTCTCTGGGAAGGATCTCGGGCAGGATGCCATACTTGGCAGGCCCATAGACGCAGGCGCCCACGCCAACGATCAGATATCCGATACCCTGCCAGATGGGACCCCAGCGGAGGCTCAAAGCGCAGAGGAGCGTGCCGAGAATTTTCAGGGCATTGCCACCGGCCAGCCAGGAGGTTTTGGAGTGTCGGTCATTGAGAAAACCAGCGACGGGAGCCAAGAAAATAAAGGGAATGAACAGGAGGCTGGTGTAGACGGTGTTATGGGTCCTGAGCTGGGCCTCGGACAACAGGCCTGCCTTCTGAAGGTAGGTGAGTTGTCCCACGATGACGGCTAGAAGGGCGTTGTCGCCCAGGGCACTGAGGAATTGGCTCAGGAGCAGGAGCGGGTAGTTGCGCTGGAGGTTGGGCATTCTAGGCGGGGTTCAAGCGTGTTCAGCGCGCACAACCCATTCGGGTGTGATTCCATGACGTCGGTTCGAGGTGTCGCTGCGGCGTCGAATCCGAAAGGTTCTCCACAGCCAGCACTCCAGATGGGTCCAGAATCGCAACTGTTCCAAAATGGGGTTGAGGTGCTCTGTGATCACACAGTAGTGAGTCGATTTGGGGTCTGTGTGGTGGATCGCATGATGTCGGGAACTTTGGAGAATCCTGAGATCTTGGAGAAGATTTATCCAAGGGCCATTCTCACGCCGACTGCGGTGGGCCCACTTGTGGATTTGGTTGGCGTTGCCGACCAAGCAGGCGAAGACCCAGACGGCCGGTGTGAGGGATTCCAGGGCCCATGCGCCGAGGACGAAGAGTGCCGCCACGACCCATAGGTCCCAACAGGAGTCCATCCAGGAGTGTTTGAGAAAATGGCGGGGCCGGTAGTGGTGGAGAATGTTGGGTTTGGCGATGAGTTCTCCCAGCAGGGGGCAGTCTTCGCGGAGGTAGGCGTCTTCAATCCAGTGGAACACACCGACGACGAAATCGGCGGACAGGACGGCCATTGCGATGCTCGCTAGGGTTTGTGTGATGCGGAGGGTCCAGAATACGGGGTCGTGCATGACTCCGCTGTTGTCGTCTAGTGGGTCGTCTCTGCGTGAATCGAATGTTTTTTCAGCATCATCGAGCCAATCAATGTCGGGGCTGGGTGGTGACTTGATGGAAGATTTGCCGTGGCGACTTGGGTTTTTTCCGATCTACCGTCTCGCCATGCCAGATTCCAAGAAGCCCTCGAAGAAGGCGCCTGCTCTCCTGTTGGGGGTGGGTCTCGATTCGGATGGCCACCAGCGGTTGACCAAGGGCAAGAACTTCGCGCTCGTGGGTGGTACTCAGGAAACTCACGAGGCGATGACTGAGAAGGCTATCAAGATCAACGAGCACCTCACCAAGCGAGGCAAGGAACTGCACGAGGTGAGTCGGGAGGAATTTAACGACATCGCCGACAAGGTGGGTCTGCGGCGGGATGCTCCTGAAAACAATTGAACCACCGGTGAGGCCGGTGGTTCAGGGCGGTTTGACGCTCGATGGATCGGGTGGTGAGCCCGGGCTCGAGTCTGAGCCCGAGTTCGTTAACCTCCGATTTGCTGGGAATAGGCAGCAGGCGAAAGGAGCGCCTCGGATTCCGCCGGGTTGGAGAGGCGGAGGGTAAAGAAGCTACCGCCGGCATAGGGTTCGGTGTTTACCGAGGCCGGGTTGTCACTAGCGGTGCTGTTCACGGCGATGATTTCGCCGGAAAGCGGGGAATAAATGTCGCTGGCGGTTTTGACGGATTCGACGACGGCACAAGCTTCGCCAGCCTTGACCTTGCGGCCGACGGCGGGGAGTTCGACGAAGACGATGTCGGT
>JBDKKQ010000384.1:0-6152 GCA_039796015.1 Verrucomicrobiota bacterium | reverse complement strand
AGGATCGGATGCTGCTCAATGATGGCCTGCTCGGTCGGACTGAGTGCCTCAGAGTGTTGCATCCACTTGTGGATGAGTCCGCGGGAGGTTCCGACCAGCCCGATGTCGTGGAGCCAAGCAGCCAACTCGAGCGTCTGGCGGTCGGTTGCGGAGAGCTTCAGGAGGTCGGCCATCGCTCGGCACAGTCCGAGGACTCGGCGGGCCTGAGTGCCCAGGGTGGGATAGAACGACTGGAGCACCTTCAGGCAGAGCTGAACCGAGTGATGCAAATTAAGTTCCAGCGCCTGGTTCATTTCGGAGAGCCGCTGACGGTGATCGGCCTCGGCAGAGACGCGGGATTCCAGCGTCTTGTTGAGCGACACCAATTGATCGTTCATCGCTAGTGTGGTCGCCTGCAGGACCGTGTTACGCACGATCAGGTCATGGCGCTGGATGGCGTTGCGCACCGTTGCCAATAGTTCCTCGCGGATCCATGGCTTTACGACGAAGCGGTAGATCTCTCCCTTGTTGATGGCCTCGATGACTGTGTCGAGGCTGAGGACGGCGGTGATGAGAATGCGGGTGGCGTCGGGCTGGAGTTGCTTGGCTTGGGCCAGAAAATCTAGGCCAGTCATCCCCGGCATTTGATAATCGGAAATGATGACTGAGAACGCCTCCGTCTTGAGAACTTGGAGGCCCTCCTCGGGGGATGAGCAGGCCGTGACTCCGTAGTGCTCTCGCCGCAGCGTCTCCCGCAAGGCGATGCGAACAATTTCCTCGTCATCCACGACTAGGATTCGCTTGAGAGAGGGCTCAAACAAGGCGTCGGGTGAGTTCATCGGCTGGTGTTGGGGTCGAACAATTCATCGATCTGGCGCTGAAACTCGGTCTCCTGAAGGTCTGAAGGCAGGGTGAGAGTGGCATCCTTAAGCCAGGTGCTGTGCACTTCATCTTCATTCTTGCCGATGATCTGCAAGATGGACTTCACCGGAGGTTTGCGTTGGCGGATTTCACGCAGCAATTGACCGATGCGATCCGAAGTGTCGGCGGCCACTTGCACCAAGACCGCATCGAACTCGTAATCGAGGGAATCTAGCATCTCGAGCACTTGATTCTCACGGCTCTCGGCGACGACGAAGAATCCGCCCCGCCGCAGGGAATCGACCGTGGTCTCTAGGGAACGTCCGGCCGCTCCCACCACCAGCAAGGTGCGCCGCCGCCGCTCCTCTCCCTCTTGGACGCGATCCTGTTCAGTAAAGTCGGCCTCGGGTAGCCAAAGTCGGAAGGTAGTCCCTTGACCCTCTATCGATTCCACGGAGATGGCTCCGTGATGTTTCTCGACAAAGAGTCGGGCGTTGTAGAGGCCGAGTCCGGATCCCTTGTTCACCGGCTTGGTCGTGAAGAATGGATCGAAGATGGTGCCCAGATGGCGTTCTGGGATTCCGATTCCGTTATCGCGGATGCTCACGCAGACCGCTGGCAGTCTGGGGAAGGTTCCTTGCAGGTGAGGCAAGGCCTCTGCCTCGGTGATTCGATGAGTCGAGCTCCAGAGCTGTCCATTGTGCGGCATGGCGTCCGCCGCATTCATCACCAGGTTCAGGAAGACTTGGCGCAGTTCGACGGAATCGACGTAGACCGGCAGCGGTAGGGAGGCTAGCTGCGACTCGAAGCGGATGCGTCGAGGGAGAATCTTCCGGACTAATTCGGAGAGATCACTCACTTGTTCATTCAGGTCGGAGTAGCCGTATTCGCCGATGCGCCCCTGATGGAGGCTCAAGACCCGCCGCACCAGTGCGCTGGCCTGCATGGCGTTGCGCTTGATTAAATCTAAACTTTCCCGAAGGGGTTCATCGACGCCCTCAACGGGTTCCAACGTCTCGGCCAGCGCGTGGATGCCGGCCAGGATGTTTCCGAAATCGTGAGCCATGCCCATGGTGAGGGTGGCCAGTGTGTCCCGCCACGCGGCCGAACTGAGGCGTCGCTCGGCGATCGTCTGCCGTGAGACATCGAGCCAGGTTCCCTCGAATCCAAGCAAAAGCCCGCTCTCGGTTCGCAGTGCCTGGCGGCGTTCTAAGATGTAGGCAACGCGACCGGTTCGCGCATGGCGGATACGGAAATGGGTGCTCAGGCCCACCTCACTGCGGATCGCGCGGCGGATGTGGCTCTGGACCTCCTGCATGTCCGCCTCGTGGATGACATTCCAGAACACGTCGGATCGGTGCAGGAACTCCGAGAGGGGGACTCCCGTGAGTTCTTCCAAACGCGAGCTGGCGTAGTGGAAGGACATGTCACTCCGTTGATTGAAAATCACCCCGGGCCAACGTCGCATCAGGTTGTCGACTTGCGCTTCGGCTTGCAGCAACCGGAGACGCAGACGCTGGTTTGCCTCGCCGCCGCGACCCGCGGTCGGCCAAGACTCCTCCTCGAGGCGAGGTCGCGGGGGGACCGAGGATTCGATGTGAGCAAAAAGTCCGCCTGGGCTGCGCCCCCCGGTGAGGCGGATCCACCCGTCGGGCTGATCGGGAGGGCCTGGTAATTCTTGGGTTCGAAATTCAGCCGCCGATTCGGTCCAGGCCCGGATTCCTGGCTCCCACTCTGGGCGGCGGTGGCTCAGTACTTGGCACCAGTCGCGCCCAATGAGTCCCACGGATGTTTCTTCTAACCATTCGGCCAAGGGCTCGTTCACCGAGAGGATGTGCCCTTGCGGATTCAGCACGGCCAATCCTCCGATCAACCAGCCGGAGCCGGGATGAGGAACCACTGTTTCCGTGGGCAAGGGTTGCATCTGGGAAGCGATCGGTACGAGCAGCCTTAGATTAAGGGGATGTTTGCCGATTGTCAGCCATTCAGATGTTTGCCGGACCCACTTCACGGGAAAACTCCTAGCGCAACTTTCCGGGAAGACTGGTTTTGACTGACACACGACCACTCAATGGACTCTCCGCTGAACCAAGACTGGCTGGATGAGGTGGCCCAACGCCGTTTGACGGCCGACGAGGCTGCTCAATGGCGCCGGCAGTTGTCTGAACGTCCGTCCGAGGCGCGGCGTCTGGAAGAAGAATTGGCGCTGAATCATCTTCTGGATTCCCAGCCCAGGCCGAGAGTTTCTAGCAACTTTACTGCTCGAGTCCTTTCCGACCTTCAGGAATCTCCTGAACAAAAGTCGTGGATTTCCCGATCATGGATTTCCCGATGCTGGACTCAGAGCGTGGTCCGAGTTTCGCATGGTTTCGGTTTTTTTTCAGGGGTAGCCGGTCGAATTTGGGCGCACTCGATCCCCATTGTTGTAGCCGTGGTTTGCGTGGCGATTCCCCTCAACTGGGGTTGGCAACGGGTTCAGGTCCATCGGCATGGAACGATGGCTCGAACGGCGGCCGAGTTGTCGGTCGCTGCCGCGATGCCAGGGGTGGCTGTTCTGCAGGATTTCGAGGCGGTTCAACTTTTGGAGACCCGCTCCGCCCCCGACGATGTGACGCTCATGCAGGCCCTCCGCGAGGACGTTCCATGAGACTGCCCAAAGAGGTTCTATGAGGTTGCCCACGGAGATTCTGTTGCAGAGGTCCAAGGAGGGTTTCGTCCAGTTGTCTTTGGCCAACGCGCCCTTCAGACCAATCTTGCCACTCTTGCGAATTGGAGGTCTTTGGGTGATGGGTTTTCTGGTCGTGACTTCGACGGGAGTTCCTGTGGCATTGGGGCAGTCTTTAGATCCTCAATCCAATTCTGGGCAATCGGTTGTTCAGCAGGGTGTTCAGCAAGGTGTTCAGCAATCAGTGCGTCCCCAGACCACTCGTGAGACGACCCGTGAAACCACTCGTGAGATAAACACCGCTCCTTCGGTTCCGCATCCTTTGGGGGTATCCAAAACACCTCAGGTTCGATCGGGTCCACCCCTGCCTCAACAGGCCACCTTGCCTCCGGTGCCCAAGGTTCGGACCCCCACCGACCGTTTTCGGGAACTCTTGGCCGCCAACCTAGAACAACGGGAGACCTTGTTGTCGCGAAAGACTCCCGCGGCCCGAACGCTCATCGAGGCCAAGCTTCGGGAGTTCGGGGCTCTCCGCCCCGACGAGCGTGAGATTCGTCTGCGTTTGGCTCAGTTTCAGGATTCCTTGCGAACCCTGCTGCCAGTGCCTCCTACAGAGCGAGGCCCCTTGATGGCCGTGGTGCCTGAGGAAGACCTTCCCTGGATCGAGGAGCGCTTAGCCGCCTGGGATTTGCTCCCCGAGGCCGAGCGGCGCGATGTTCTCGAAAGTGAGCGACGCCTGTCGTGGTTCGTCCGCCAAGCCGAGGTGTCCTCAGATCGCCAGCGCGTCGAAGCCTATATGGCCACTCTCTCACCGTCCGCCCAGCAGGTGGCCCGTGAGCAAATGGAGAGATGGTTGGCTCTGCCCTTGGCCGAACGGAGCCGGAAGGCAGCCGCCTTTTCGCGGTTCTTTGACCTCACGGTCGACGAGCGTCAGGCCGCCTTGGGTACCCTATCTCAAACCGAGCGCCATCAAATGGAACAGGCCTTGAGCGACTTTGCCGCTCTGACGCCCGATGCTCGAGAGCGGTGTGTGCGTGGGTTCCAGAAATTCGAGGCCTTGAGCCCTGCCGACCGGGAGCAGTTCCTGCGGAGGGCGGAGCGCTGGAAGGCCATGAGTCCCAATGATCGCGCTGCCTGGCGTCGTTTGGTCGAAAAAGCCCTCACCTCGCCTCGGAAGCCACCGTTCCCCGCCGAAGAGACGATGCTGGCTTCTCCTCCTCGGTGACCCCTGAGTGGCCGAAAACCCCAACCTCACCCAAGCACCTCCGAGGTAGGGCGATTTCTCCGAAAGCGCCACGTCCACAGACACGGCCCCCCATTCCCTGAACGGGTTCTCGACTTCGCTGTCGCAACCGGGGGCCGCAATTGGATTGCGGTTTTCCTCCGACTGGAGTCGGGTTCTTCACTATGGACGATGAACCTCCATCCTCCTCCGCAACCCCTCCGGTAATCCCCGGACATTCCTGGCCAGCGCGACCTCCGGTGACGGTGGCACCGCCCCCAAAGAAGAAGGGTTTTTGGGGTACGATCGCCCTGCTGGCGGCCACCGTGTTTCAGTTCGGCTCGAAGCTCCTGCTCCTAATGCCGTTCCTGAAGTTTCTTCCGGTTTTTCTCAAGACGGGCGGGACGATGATCCTGAGCGTGGGAGCTTATGCCCTCTTGTGGGGGTGGAAGTTTGCTTTGGGTTTTGTGGTCCTCATTTTTGTTCATGAATTGGGCCATCTGGTGGCCGCACGAAGTCAGGGGCTCCGCGTCGGGGCGCCGGTTTTCATTCCCTTTATGGGAGCTTTCATTGCGCTCAAAGACGCCCCTCGGAATGCGTGGATCGAGGCCGTGGTGGGCATCGGTGGGCCTATTTTTGGAACGATCGGCGCGGGTATTTGCTACATGATCCACGTGGCCACGGGCGATCCCTTTTGGTCGGCCCTGGCCTACTCGGGCTTTACGCTCAACTTGTTCAACATGGCTCCGGTTGGTTTTTTGGATGGAGGCCGGATTGTCACTGCGCTGTCTCCTTGGCTGTGGGTGGCGGGCTATGCCCTGATGACCGCCTACCTGGTTTATGAGGCGATGACGCGGGGCTGGATTAGCCCAATTCTACTCATGGTGCTGGTCATGGGTTTGCCTCGATTGTTCTCCCTCTTCCGGGCGCGGGATGAAGAGTCGCGGCGTTTCTTTGAAGTCGAGCCTCAGCAACGTTGGACGATTGGTATCGCCTACTTTGGCTTGATCGCGCTGCTGGCCTTGGGAATGACCCTCAGCCATGTGCCCTCCTGAGCGCGCTGAAAAAGAGGGCTCTTGGAAAAGCCTGCCCGTCACCCGGGGTTGCTTTGTCTGTGGGATCAATAATCCCGTCGGGCTTGGGTTGACCCTTCTCAGCGAGGGTCGCGGCGTGGAGGTCTTGGTTCAGTTCCGTGATGAACACTGTGGGTTCACCGGCGTGGTGCATGGCGGGTTGATCTCCACGGTGTTGGATGAGGTCATGGCTTGGGTGATTGGTGTGAACACACGCTCGTTTGCCTTCGCGGCCGAGTTGAACGTGCGGTTCCTGCGATCGGTGCCCCCCGGAGTCCCTTTGAAGGTCCGTGCCGAACTAACGGCCAATCGTCGGGGGCGACTTTTCCTGACTCGCGGGGATGTCTTGGGG
>JBDKKQ010000383.1:0-3691 GCA_039796015.1 Verrucomicrobiota bacterium | reverse complement strand
CAGCGGGTTCTCGTCCGACGGTCGAATACGCCCGCCCGCAGGGTCAGCCCTGGCGGCATCAAGACTCTGGAGTGGCTTCGTATCGCAACGAGATCGCGCCGTTGCTCCAGGCCAAGTGCGTGACCTGCCATCGCCCGGGCGAGATCGGTTCCTGGGCCATCACCAACCACGCCACGGTGCGCGCCAAGTCGGCCACCATCCGCGCCAATGTTCTCGAAGGATTAATGCCGCCCTGGCACGCCGATCCGGCACACGGGAAGTTTGAGAACGATTTTTCGCTGACCCCACAGCAGCAGGCTCGGTTGGTGGCTTGGTTGGATGCGGGTGCGCCGCGCGAAGCTGGAGTGGACCCTCTGGAGACTGTGCCTCCTGCGGCCGGTTTGTGGCCCATGGGCAAGCCAGATGTCGTCCTCAAGATCGCCACGCGGCAAATCCAGGCCACGGGGCAGATGCCCTACGCCTACGTGACGGTCAACAATACCCTCAAGACCAACGCCTGGTTGCGGGCGGCGGTCATCCGCCCCGGTAACCGCGCCGTGGTGCACCATGCGCTCATCTTCTACATCAAAGCGGGTTCCCCTTCGCAAATGGCGGCAGATTTTCTAGCCATCCAGGGTGGGTTGAATGGGTATTATGCCGGTTATGTGCCCGGCATGGACCAGCGCGAATATCCGGCCGGGACCGCCAAATACCTGCCGGCCGGTGGTACGTTAGTTTTCCAGATGCATTACACGCCCAATGGAAAGGCCACCACCGACGCCACCGAGATGGGGCTCTACTTGAGTCCGACTCCGCCAGCGATGGAACTGAAGACCGGGGCGGCCAGTTCGACGGCCATCGACATCCCCGCTGGGGCACGCAATCACCGCATGGTGGCCGAGCGTTCCTTTGACAAAGCCGTCGATGTCCATGAGTTGAGCCCCCACATGCATTTCCGCGGAGACTCCATGCGCTTTGAGGCGTTCTTGCCCGATGGATCGTCGCAGGTTTTGCTGAATGTTCCCAAGTACGACTTCAACTGGCAGGCCTTGTACCGGTTGTCGCAGCCGGTCCGCCTCCCGGCCGGCAGTCGCATCCGAATCTCGGGTGGGTTTGATAATTCCCGTTGGAACTTTTTCAATCCAGACGCCAAGTCTCGGGTTCGATTTGGTGAGCAGACCGACGACGAAATGTTCATCGGCTACATCAACTATTCTGAGGTGCCGTAGTTCCCGTCTACTCCTGTAACTGTGGGCGTTACCGTTCACAGTTAATGGGAGGCGGCGGCCACGACTCGATGTGGATGTAACTGCGGGGTCCGACTCGGCCACGGGAGTGAGTGTCCGGCGACGCGAAGGACGCGAAGGACGCGAATGGCCCGACTGGGCGGCGGCGGCTGTTTCGGGATCGGAAGGTCAGAGCGGGATCTGAAGGTTACATAAAACGAGCCAGCTCAGCCCGGCTCGTGTATCCGGACCGCCGGGCCCGGATCAGCGCTGCTCCAAACGCGACACCCAGGGTGGCCGCCAGGCAGAGCCCGGCCAGCATCACAGTGAGTCGCCAGTCACCGCCCCAGTAACGCAGGCCCCAGAGGGACAGGGTGGCCGCCAATCCCGCCGAAAGTGCGGCGCGCGACCATGAGGCACGCAGCATCGTCCAGAGCGGCCGGTCGCTGGCCTTGGCGAATGCGGCGTGCAGCGGCAGCAGCGTGCTGCCAGACGAGCCCGCGATGAAGGCCAGGAGGATGCCTGTCGGCCCCAGCCACAATCCCAGAGGCACGCTGAAGGTTAGGCAGCACACCAGCTCACGTCGCATGAGTCGGGCCAGTAGATCCATGTGGCCGTGGCCGAACATCCAATAGCCCGGTTGCGAGGCGATGCCTGTGATCAGGTAGCGCAGGGCGAAGAGCGAGGTGAGCAAGGTGCCACCGGAGAAATCCTCAGCCTTGTAGTGGGCGATGAAGGCCGGAATGCAAACGGCCGAAACAGCCATGGCCCCGCCCCAAAGCCAGCCGTTGAAGCGCAGGACTCCCTCGGCAATCACCTCGGCCTTGTTGGTTTTGGCCGCGAGGATGGGCCAGACAGCCTCGTCTGCCGATTGCAGGAGCAGTCGCAATTTGCTGAAGAGGTTGGCCACCAGCAAGTACTGGCCGACGAGCTTTCCCTGCCACAAACAAGCCACCAGTATCGCATCGAAGGTGTAGACCAGCAGTGTCCAAAATTGGAAGCGCATCAGGCCTGAAGAATCGGGCCAGAGTTCCTTGAGTCGGGCCGAATCTTCTGCGCTCCAAGAGAAGTCCAGCAGGCGGAGTCCGGGTGCTGCGGCGCGGATCGCGGGGGTGGCCAGGGCGATGGCTGCAAGGCTCGGCAGGCTCTGGGAGAGCACGAAGGACCAGACGCCCAGGCCGACCCGGAAACCCATCCACAATATGCCAATCGACGCCCAGGCCATGAAGAGTTGCAGCATAAACATCCGGCGCTGTTGGCCTAGACCCGTGAGCAATTGCAAGAAGGCCGACCCCAGAGCCACCACGCCGCTGACCGCGCCTAGCAGGGGATAGAAGGCCCAAGGGAGGTGGAGCGATCGGGCGTTGGGCGTGAGCGAATAAGCACAGAGGATGACCGTTCCTAGTACCAGGATAGCGGCGCAGAACCACGAATAGAGGCGTTGGCCGAACTGCAGCATTCGCAGGGTTTCCTCATCGCGTGCGCGGCCTAGGATCCGGCGGTTGAGGGTGTTGCGAAATCCGCCGTCGAGGGCAGGCAGGCTTCCCAGCACCAATAAGGCCGCGCTGATCAGCCCAAAAAGCGCCACCGAATCGAACATCCGGATGGTCAGGAGCGACACCAGCGCCCACGAGAGGTAGGCCACCGCGCGCCAGAAAACCGTTTGGACAAAGAGGGAACCCAACACTGGAGTGGACCCTATCAGTGGCGATTCCCGGCAGCCATTATTGTCTTCCATGGTGGTGGGAGTGTGACGGAGTCCCGTGTGTTCAATTTCTGTTCTGGGCCGGGCCTGTGGATGGGCACTGGAGAACTCGGTCGCACCGTGTGAGGCCCTGTCGGCGAGGGGAGAGGGTTCGGTTGGACCGGTGTTGAGCTCATGTTGGGCTCATGTTGGGTTCGTGTTGTCCTTGCCTCGCGCCGAGCGCTCCGGTAGTGCCGTTGGCTCATGACTGTCGATGCCTCGACTCCGGTTTCTTCTCAGCGTGGGCGCATCCTGGTCATTCGCGGTGGGGCCGTGGGCGACTTCATTGTCACTCTGCCTGTGTTGGCTGCACTGCGGAATCAGTTCCCCCAGACCCGACTGGAGGTGTTGGCCTACCCGCAGGTGGCCACACTGGCCGTGCGGGCCGGTTTGGCCGACGCGGCGCACGCCATTGAATCGCGGCCGCTGGCCGGATTCTTTGCCCGCAATGGAGTGCTCGACCCGATCGAGTCGGAACGGTTCGCCCGTTGCGATGTGATCTTTAGTTATCTTTACGATCCGGATGAACTCTTTCGCGGCAACCTTGCCCGCGTCACCTCCGCCCAGGTTATTCAAGGCCCGCACCGGCCGGTGGAATCCACCGGTGTCCCCGCCGCGGTACAACTGCTCGCGCCTTTGGAACGTCTGGCGATCTTTGAGGCCGATCCGGTGCCGCGCCTTCGTTGGGCCGGGATGGGTCCTAGTGCTGAAGGGTGGATCGCCCTTCACCCCGGCAGCGGCA
>JBDKKQ010000382.1:0-12334 GCA_039796015.1 Verrucomicrobiota bacterium | reverse complement strand
GGACTCGGTGGTGGTGCCCGCCGAGAGCGAGCGGATGGTGGAGGCGTTCAAGAAGGCGGGGAATGAGTCGGTAAAGCACACCGTCTACCCCGAGGCCGGGCACGATTCCTGGACTCAGGCCTACAACGATCCCGCGTTCTTCGACTGGTTGTTGCAGCATTCGCGCTGACTCCACGCAGCCATACGGATCCACTCTGACATGATTCGAACGACCCGTGCAGCCATAGCTTCTGGCCAAGGACACTTCGCCATCGAATCCATCGAGGTGGCTTCGCCTCAGGGTGATGAGGTGCTCGTTGAGATCCGGGCTTCCGGTCTCTGCCACACAGACCATGCCTCCTTGAGCTGGAAACGTCCGTTGGTCATGGGTCACGAGGGAGCGGGTGTGGTCCTCGAGGTCGGACCGGAGGTCACCGATGTCTGTCCCGGAGATCGAGTGGTGCTCAATTGGGTTGTTCCCTGCGGCACCTGTTCGGCCTGCCATCGTGGGGCTGCGGTTCATTGCCACAGCAGCCGGCCGGCCCACGTGATGGAACCCTCTGCGGCCCACGCCCATGCTGCGGGGACACTGCTTCGGGGGGTGCCTGTGGACCGATCTTTCAATCTCGGCACCTTGTGCGGGTTAGCCTTGGTGCGTCAGGCCGCGGTCACCCGACTTGAGACCCGTGTGTCGTTTGAATCGGCCTGCATCGTTGGATGCGGGGTGATGACGGGCTTCGGCTCAGCGGTGAATGTCGCACGCGTCGCTCCAGGCAGTGCGGTCGCGGTGATTGGTTGCGGGGGAGTGGGGTTGAACGTCATTCAGGGCGCGCGCATTGCTGGGGCCTCTCGGATCATTGCCCTCGACCTCCAAGCGGCTTCGCTCGAGCGGGCACTGCGCTTTGGGGCCACTGAGGTAATTCAGGTGGATCCCGCAGACCGGGAGCTGGATGCGGCCGCGGCCGAAGTGCGCCGTCGGTGCGGGGGTGGCGGTGCTGACTATGCGTTCGAGGCGACCTCGGTCCCAAGGCTGGCGTTTGCGCCGCTCAAGCTCATTCGTGACGGCGGCATGGCCTTACAGGTGAGTGGCATCAATGATCCGGTCACCGTGCCCATGCCCCTTTTCATGTGGGACAAGACCTATGTGACTCCACTCTACGGCGGCTGCCTGCCCAGCCGGGATTTCCCTCGGATCTTCAACTTGCACGCCTCCGGGCAGTTGATGCTCGACGAATTGGTCACCCGCACCTACCGACTCGAAGAGTTGGCCGAAGCCTTTGACGACCTCTTGGCCGGGCGGTTGGCCAAGGGCGTAATAATCTTCGGAGATTGAGCCAGCACGGAGAGTCGCGTCAGGAATCTTGGAGGATCGCGCGCACCACCTTGCCGTGAACATCGGTGAGCCGGAAGTCTCGCCCCTGAAATCGGTACGTCAGCCGCTCATGATGGATGCCCATTTGATGCAGCAGGGTGGCCTGGAAATCATGCACGTGAACTGGGTTGTGCACTGCATTCATGCCGAGGTCGTCGGTCTCACCGTATGAAATTCCCGGACGCACACCGCCACCAGCCATCCAGGAGGTGAAGGCGTAGGGGTGGTGGTCACGGCCCCAGCGCTTGCGGTCATCGAGGTTGCCCTGGATGAACGGCGTTCGGCCGAATTCTCCGCCCCACACCACCAAGGTTTCGTCGAGCAGCCCCCGCTGCTTGAGATCGATGACCAGTCCGGCGGAGGGTTGGTCGGTGTCGCGGCATTGGGTGTAGAGTTCAGTGGTCAGGCTGTTGTGCTGATCCCAACCGGCGTGCATCACTTGCACGCAGCGGACGCCTCGTTCGATGAGCCGCCGGGCCATGAGGCAGTTGTAGGCGAAGGTGCCGGGCTCTCGAACGCTGGGGCCATAGAGGGCTAAGACCGACTCCGGTTCCTTCGACAAGTCGGCCAGTTCTGGCACGCTCGTCTGCATGCGGAAGGCCATTTCATACTGAGCGATGCGCGTGGCAATTTCTGGGTCGCCATGCGCTTCAAACTTGAGTTGGTTCAATGCGCCGAGGTCATCGAGCATGGAACGTCGGGTGGCCGAGGGCAGTCCGGCCGGATTGCTCAGGTAAAGCACGGGCTCGTTGCCGCCCCGAAATTTTACCCCCTGATAGCGGGAGGGCAGAAATCCGGAGCCCCAGTAGAAATCGTAGAATATTTGACCACAGCTGGTCCCCTTGCTCACCGAGGTCATCACGGCGAAGGCCGGCAAATTGTCGGTCTCGCTGCCCAGGCCATAAGTCAACCAGGCTCCCAGGGTGGGACGTCCGGGAATCTGGGCGCCGCTGAGCATTAATGAAATCGCCGGAGCATGGTTCACGGCGTCGGTGTGCATGCTTTTGACGAAGCACAGTTCGTCGGCGACACGGCCTGTGTGGGGCAGAAAATCACTCACCCAGGCCCCGCTTTGTCCGTGCTGGCGGAAGGGTTCTACCGGCGCGAGCATGAGTTTGCCATCGGCCTTGCCCGTCATGGTGCTGAAGCGTTTGCCGCCGATGTAAGAATCGGGCAACGGCTTCCCATGGCGTTTTAGCAACTCTGGTTTGTAGTCGAAGAGATCGACATGGGTGGGCGCGCCATTTTGAAACAGATAAATGGCGTGCTTGGCACGGGCCGAATGGTGCGGGCCGGCCTGCAGGGGGGCCGTAGGAGCAGTGGGGGCTGCCGCAGCCTGTCCTGAGCCGAGCAGTTGGCTCAGAGCGGCCAGGCCCAAGCCCGTGCCTGAGCGACCCAGGAATTGGCGTCGGGTTTCTCGGATCAGAAAGTCGTGGGAGGGACTCAATGGGTTTATTCCTTGGTCAGGGCTTCATCGAGGTTGAGCACCGTGCTGGCGGTGACCGTCCAGGCGGCCAGTTCCACAGGGTTTAGGCTCGAGGAGGTGGGGTGTTCGCCGGTGCGGATCCACTGGGTCGCCAGTTCAGGTTGGTGCGCGTAGGTGGCTCGGTGGCGGCGGAGACCCTCGAGGAGAATCTGGCTTTCGGCAGGGCGGGGGCGTCGTCCGAGGATTTTTAGGAAGATCTTTGCCAGCCGTTCGGGGTCCCGGGATTCGCTCGCCAAGACTTGCTGAGCCAAGACGCGGGCCGCTTCTACATACCCGGTGTCGTTCAGCGTGAGCAAGGCATGCAGGGGGACATTGGTTCGCGGCGTCTTGACGGTGCAGGTTTGACGGTTGGCCACGTCGAAGAAGAGCGTCGGGCCGATGATGCGTCGCCAGAACACGTAGAGGCTGCGGCGGTAGAGCGCCTCGCCATGGTCTTGCGTGTAGCGCTTGTTGCCGAAGGTGGTTTCTTCCCACACGCCCGCGGGCTGGTAAGGGTTGACTGCCGTGCCGCCAACGCGCTCGGTGAGCAGGCCTGCGGAGGCCAGGGCCATGTCCCGGATCATGGGCGAGGACATTCGGAATCGTGGCCCCCGGCTGAGTTTGCGATTTTCCGGGTCTCGCTCCCGGTTTTCTGGGGAACTTTGCGAGGACTGTCGGTAGGTGGCGCTCAAGACTACGGTGCGAATGAGGGCTTTTACATCCCAGCCCGATTCCACGAACTCGATGGCCAACCAATCGAGCAATTCGGGATGCGATGGCCGTTCGCCTTGGAGGCCGAAGTCTTCGGAAGTCTTCACCAGGCCGACGCCGAAGAACTGCTGCCACAGTCGGTTGACCGTCACCCGGGCGGGCAGGGGATTGGTGGGTGAGACGAGCCACTGGGCCAGTTCGAGACGGTCCGGACGAGTCACACGGTGCCCGGGCGTCAGGTGTCCCGGCAGAGACGCAACTACTTCAGGTCCCAAGTTTTCATAGCTACCACGCACCAGTTGATGGGTGGGTCGGACCTTCGGTAGATCATTCATGACCATCACCTGGGGGATCTGGTTCTGGACAGTATCCCAGTGGATTCGCGAAGCCCGTTGGCGCTCCAAGACCGCGACATACTCCGGGTCAAAATCGCGCCAGAGAGTGGCCATTTTCTGGAGTCGGCCGGCGTCCCGATCAGTTGCGGGCACTTTGAGGTGTTCGCGATGGGCTGCTGAAAAATCTTGGGCCAGCGGGGTTTGGTCGAGTGATTGACCCGCCTCGGGGTGGAATCGCTTTTGTTCCAAGGCCTCCGTGTCGCGGATGAAGTGGGAAAGCCCTCTTTGAGCGTCGTCCACGCGGGTCCTCAATTCACGGTTGAGGACGGGCAATAAGGGCGGTGTTCGGGGGTTGCCTCCGCTCCCATCGACGGAGGTCTGATTGAAGAAGGACATGAGGCCGAAGTAGTCCTTCTGGGTGTAGGGATCGAACTTGTGGTCGTGGCAGCGGGTACAGTTGAAGGTGGCTCCTAGCCAGACCGTGGCCACCGTTTCTGTTTGGTCGAAGAGGTAATCGATCCGGTTCTCTTCTGCGATGCGTCCGCCCTCGCCATTAATTGCGTGGTTGCGGAGGAAGCCCGTGGCGAGGCGCTGCTCATCGGTGGCTCCCGGCAGGCGGTCTCCGGCTATTTGCCACAGGGTGAATTGATCGTAGGGCAAGTTGCGGTTGAAGGCGTCGGTCACCCAGTCCCGCCAGGGCCACATGGTCCGTTCGCCGTCGCCCTGGTACCCGTTGGAATCGGCATAGCGGGCCGCCTCCATCCACTCCCAGGCCATTCGCTCACCGAATCGGGGGGAGGCTAGCAGTCGATCTACTTGCCGCTCATAGGCCTGCGGCGAGGGATCGGCTACGAAGGCGTCGACCTCGGCCGGTGTCGGAGGGAGGCCGGTCAGGTCGAGGCTCCATCGACGGATTAACGTGGACCTCGCGGCTTCGGGTGCGGGCTGGAGTCCGTCGGAGGCCAGGGTGCTTCGCACGAGGGCGTCGATAGGATTGGAGACACCGGGGACCACTGGGATCGCGGGGCGTTGGGGAGCTTCGAAGGCCCAGTGCCGACCCCAAGGGGCTCCTTGTTCAATCCATCGGCGCACGAGGGCTACTTGCTCGGGCTTGAGGGACTTGCCGGATTCGGGCGGCGGCATGACCTCGTCGGGATCGCTGCTGAGGATGCGCCGTAGAATTTCGCTCTGGTCGG
Source organism: Verrucomicrobiota bacterium (assembly GCA_039796015.1). Taxonomy (GTDB): domain Bacteria; phylum Verrucomicrobiota; class Verrucomicrobiia; order Limisphaerales; family UBA9464; genus SXXZ01. The sequence goes on along the minus strand of JBDKKQ010000382.1, from coordinate 7,276 downwards.
GGCTTCCAGCGTTGACGGCGATCTGACCGCTTTTACCCGAGCCGCGCGCCCCCGTAAGGGTGTCTAATCGGAGGCCTCCCTTGCGGGCTTTTTCATCGGGGCCGTGACAAGCGAAGCAGGAATCGGAAAGCAACGGCAGGATTTCCCGGGAGAAGCGGATCGGTGCTTGGGTCGACGGCAGGTTTTGACCCAATGCAGTCGTCGCTCCCGCCACAATCCAGACAGTGGTCCAGACACGGAGCAGTCTTTGGAGTTCGGTGAGCATTGGGATCTGCGCTACAGGGTAATGGCCTCTCTCCCACCGGCAATGCCGGAACCACGGGAAGCACAGCATTCTTACAGTGTGCTGAAAACTAACAGGCCGAGTTTGTGGCAGGAACCGTCGATCTAGCCCAAAGACCTCCGAGGTAGAGACCGATCTCCCGAGCAGTCCGGCGCTGCCGACGTTCCGATCAGGCTCCTAGGTAGGGACCGATCTCCGAGCGGTCCGGCGCTGTGGTACTGGACAGGGAGAGTGGCGATTCTTTTTCATGTTCGCCGGAGTGGCGCTTTCGGAGAAATCGCCCTACCTCGGAGGTGCATGGGTTAGGCTGAGTTTGCAGCAGCAATCCACGATGTAGCCCGATGAGCCGCCTAGTCCGTTCCTGCTCCGAGGTAGGGACCGATCTCCGAGCGGTCCGTCCCCGTTTGGGTTTTGTCCGGTAGCTCAACCCCTGCTTGCGCTGGCAGCGCGATCGCGGTTGGATTTAAATCATGATCCCCGCGTTGTCCTGGTCTCCTGTTCGCCGTCTTGGCGAAGGGTTCGGATTCCTCGGCTTGCTGGTTGGAATCAGTCTTTGGGCCGTGTCGGCTGCGGCCGCCACGTCGGGCCATCCAAAACCGCCAGAGCGGCCGCTTTTTGAGCGCGATATCCGACCTATTTTCAAGGCCCATTGTTTTCAATGCCATGGCGAGGAGGACAAACCCAAGGGCGGGGTGGATTTGAGGCAGCGGCGACTGCTGCTCAATCGTTCCGAATCCGGAATAGTTCTCGTGCCGGGCAAGCCCACCCAGAGCCATCTTTTGTCGGTATTGAAATCCGGCGAGATGCCCAAGGGTGGCAAGCCGTTGTTGCCAGACCAGGTCATGCTCATCGAGCGTTGGATTTCACAGGGAGCTCCGACGTTGCGCTCCGAACCGCTGGAGGTGCCGCGTTGGGTCATCACCGAAGAAGAGCGCGGGTTCTGGGCGTTCCAGCCGGTGGGGCATCCCGAGCCACCTCAAGTCCGATCCCCAAAAACGGCCCGGACCCCCATCGATGCCTTTCTGCTCGCTCGCTTGAAGAAGGAAGGGCTCGGGCTGGCCAAGCCTGCGCGACCCGAGCAGTTGATCCGCCGGGTGACCTTTGACCTGACCGGGCTTCCGCCGACCCCGGAGGAAGTAGCCACCTTTCTTAAGGATGCCTCCGACACTGGCTACGAACGGTTGGTGGATCGTCTCCTTGATTCTCCAGCCTATGGGGAGCGCTGGGGGCGGCACTGGCTCGATGTGGCCGGCTATGCCGATTCCAATGGCGGTGTGGAGGCCGATTCCGAGCGTCCCTGGGCCTGGCGCTATCGCGATTACGTGATCCGATCTTTTAATGAGGATCGTCCGTTTGACGAATTCATCACCGAGCAATTGGCCGGCGATGAACTCCTGCCCGCCGTCTCAGCCGATTTGAGCGGCCGGGACCTCGATCGGTTGGTGGCCACGGGTTTTCTGCGCATGGCCCCAGACCCGACTGGAGATGGTCCGCCAGAGCCCGAGTTGGCGCGCCATCAGGTCATTGCCGACACCCTTCAAATCGTTTCCTCGTCGCTGTTGGGTATGACGGTCCAGTGCGCACAATGCCACGACCACCGGTATGACCCCATTCCGCAGGTCGATTACTACCGGTTGCGTGCGGTGTTTGAACCCGGGTTTGACTGGAAGCATTGGAAAAACCCCGCTCAACGCTTGGTCTCGTTGATGCCGCCAGAGGATCGGTCTCTAGCCAACTGCGTCGAACAGGCGGCCAAGGTTTACGATGCCGAAGCCACTCGATTGCACGATGAACTCATCGAAAAATTCGTGCAGAAGCAGCTTCTATTGGTCCCTGAAACCCGTCGAGACGTCGTGATGGGTGCGCGACGGACACCCGCTGCCAAGCGCAGCCCGGAACAGCTCCAGTTGCTCCGCGAATTTCCGATGTTTCAAGACCACATCATCCTTGGAGAAATAGATCGGGAAGGGGCCAACAAGGTCGAAGAAATCCGCAAGCGCGCCACGGCCGATCGGGCACTGAAACCTTCCGATCCCATGGTGCAAGCCTTGGTCGAAGCATCGGCTGAGCCGGTGACCACGGTGCGCTTCCATCGGGGCGATCCCCAGCAACCGCGGGAAGTCCTCAAGCCCGGGTTGTTGTCGGTCATGGGTCTGGGCGGTTTGGATACCGAGATCCCGGAATCCATTCCAGGCCGTCGCACCAGCGGTCGTCGCCTGGAACTCGCCCGCCGACTCACCGATCGGAGAAATCCGCTCACCGCACGCGTGTGGGTCAACCGCCTCTGGTATCAACATTTTGGAATGGGACTGGTCGCGACGCCCGGCGACTTTGGGGTGCTGGGTGAGCGCCCCAGCCACCCGGAGCTTCTCGATTGGTTGGCCGCGGACTTCATGGATCACGGCTGGAAGAACAAGCGGCTTCACCGCCTCATTGTAACCAGCGCTGCCTATCGCCAGAGCAGTGTGAACACGGCCGCGCAGCGGAAGGATCCGGACAATCGATTGCTCGGTCGATTCCGCCTCCGGCGCTTGGATGCCGAAAGCGTGCGCGACAGTCTTTTGGCGGTGAGTGGTCGCCTCGATGTCAGTCGTTTCGGTCCGCCGGTCCCTATTGCCGTCAACGCCCAGGGCCAGTTCGTGGTGGGGCGCCAGAAGCGCGATGGCAACGGCGATGCGGTGGGTGTTGAGGTCGGAGGCACTGCTGACTTTCGACGCAGCCTGTATGTGACGGTGCGCCGCACCATGCCCGTGGGGGTCCTCGAGACCTTTGATGCTCCGGTGGTGAATCCCAACTGCGAGGCCCGACCGGTCTCAACGGCCGCCCCGCAATCGTTGATGTTCCTCAATGATGGGTTTGTCCTCGATCGCTCGCTCGACCTGGCCCAGCGCCTCCGTCGGGAATATCCGGGTGATGAGCCTGCTCAAATTGACCGACTCTGGCAGTTGCTCTTCGCCCAATCGCCCAAGTCGGCGGACGTGGTTCGAAGTCTCCATTTTCTCAAAGAGCTTCGCAGTTCGCTGACACCGTCTGAGTCCAAAGTGCCCGGAAAGTCGGTCGCAGCCGCGCCTCCGGGAGCACCTGAGATCTCGCCTGAGGAGCGCTCTCTGGCTGCATTGTGCCAGGTGCTGTTGGGATCCAATCGTTATCTCTACCTCGACTGAGTCATGGATCGTTTCATCAATACAACGTCTCCGTCGGGCTTCTGTTCCCGGCGTCACTTCCTTCAGGCGGGCAGCGCCTTTGGGCTTGGATCCACCGCCTTGGCCTGGCTTCTCCAGCAGGAGGGGCTTCTGAGTGCGCCCGCGCGCCCAGAGTTGGAACAGCGCACCTATGATTTGAAACCCAAGGCCGGCCACCATCCGGCCAGCGCTCGGGCCATGATTTCCATCTTGATGATCGGTGGCCCGAGCCAGATGGATCTTTTCGACCCCAAGCCCCTACTGAATGAATGGGCCGGAAAACCCTTTCCGGGAGACTTGAAGTTCGACAACGCCGGTCAGGCCAGTTCCAAGGTCATGCCCGGGCTTTGGGAGTTTCGAAAACACGGTCAGTGCGGCACGGAGTTGTCGTCGCTGTTGCCCCACCTGGCCCGTGTGGTGGACGAAGTGTGCGTGGTGCGCTCCATGCGAACGGGAGTGAACAATCACGGGCAATCGCTCTACGCGCTGACCAATGGCCGCATCACCTCGGGCGCGCCTACTCTTGGTAGTTGGCTGTCCTACGGCCTTGGCACCCCTAGCCAAGAGTTACCGGCCTTCCTCACGCTGACCCATCCCTCGGGGTTGCCCCTTCTCGCGGAGGCCAATTGGTCCAACGGATGGTTGCCCTCGATCTTTCAGGGGACCGTCGTCCGACCTACCGAGCCCCGATTACTAAACCTAGATCCGGCTCCCTACCTCCGTGGAGCGCCTCAGAATAGGCAGTTGGAGTTGCTGGGTGAACTTAACCAAGACCACCGTCTGGAGCATCCGGGCGAACAAGATCTCGATGCACGCATCGCCAGTTACCAATTGGCGGCGCGCATGCAGACTGCGGCCAAGGAGGCGATGGACATTCGCTCAGAGTCTGAAGCCACCCGTCGCCTCTATGGCATCGACCAAGAACGCACCCGCGACTACGGCACCCGCTGCCTGATTGCCCGTCGTCTCGTCGAGCGAGGTGTGCGTTTTGTGCAGGTGGTCAACAACGGTCAAAGTTGGGATCAGCACAGCAATCTTTTCACGGCCTTGCCGGATCTGTGCGGGCGGACCGATCAGCCGGTGGCCGCCCTCATTCAAGACCTCAAGGCGCTGGGTTTGCTCGATTCCACACTGGTGCATTGGGGTGGCGAAATGGGCCGTCTGCCGGTCATTCAAAACGATGGCCCGAAGGAGAAGGTGGGCCGTGACCACAACACCTACGGTTTCACCCATTGGCTCGCCGGCGGCGGCGTCCGCGGGGGTATGACTTATGGCGAGACCGACGAATGGGGGCACCACGCCGTGAAGGACATTGTGACCCACCACGATCTTCACGCGACCCTCCTGCACCTGTTCGGGCTAGATCACACCCGACTAGTGTATCGGAGGGCCGGCCGCGAGCTCAGCCTCACCGACAACAAAGTGGCCCGGGTGGTCCGGGATATCCTAAAATCCTGAGGTTGCCGCCGGGATAGTCGCTCAGAGTTTTTTGCGAAGATCGGTGACGCAGCCCCAGCATAGGGGGGCGCGATTGAAGTGTGATCACATCGGCACACCCGCCCCTTCAGGCTGCGATCTGAGCCGGTGGTCCGAACTGCCCCCTCAAGCAAGGCGGCGCCACTTTCGCCCCGATGTCTCCAGCAGAGCGTCGGCTTTTGTAGGGCCTTGGCTGCCCGCAGAATAGGATTCCAGCAGAGCGTCGGGCTGCTCTTTGCAGAGGTCTAAATACGGTTGAACGATTCTCCAACCGGCCTCCACGCTGTCCGCGCGCTGAAACAATGTCGCATCCCCGATCATGCAGTCATAAATCAGGGTTTCGTAGCCGGTGCTCGGAGCATTCTCGAAGTAATCCTTGTAGTGGAAATCCATATGGACCTGACCCAGTTGGATGGCAGGGCCGGGAATTTTAGCGCCAAAGGCCAGAGAGGCCCCCTCATCCGGCTGCAATTTGAGAATGAGTGTGTTGGGTTCGAGTTCTTGAGTCTGGGTCTCGCGGAAGAGTGAGAACGGGGGGCGTTTGAACTCGATGGAAATCTCGGTGCTGCGCTGTGCCATCCGTTTGCCCGTCCGCAGATAGAAGGGCACGCCGGACCAGCGCCAAGTGTCTATGCCGAGCTTCATGGCGATATAGGTCTCGGTGAGACTTTCCGGGTGGATACCTTCTTCCTCACGGTACGCCTTGAGGGGCTTTCCGTCGCTATTACCCGCCTGATATTGACCGCGGACCACGTCTGTCAGGGGATTGATAAGGTGAACTGCATCCAAAACTTTGGTCTTCTCGGTTCGGATGGCATCCGCGCAGAAGGAGTTCGGGGGCTCCATGCAAATTAAGGCCAGGAGCTGAAAAACATGGTTGGGCACCATGTCGCGCATGGCTCCGGTGGATTCATAGAAGCCCGCCCGCTTCTCTACCCCAACGGTCTCGGCCACCGTGATTTGCACGTGGTCGATATGATTGCGATTCCACAGCGGCTCAAAGATCCCGTTGGCGAACCGTTTGACCATGATGTTTTGGACCGTCTCCTTCCCAAGAAAATGGTCCATCCGATAGATTTGGTCTTCGTGGAGCGTTCTTAAAATCTGCTGGTTGAGTGCTCGGGCCGATTCGTAGTCACTGCCGAAGGGTTTCTCGATGATCACTCGGCGGTATTTATCCGGGCCTTCTTCCACAAGACCGGATTGACCCAGATGCTCGATGACGTTTCCGAAGAAGCGTGAGGCAACCGCAAGATAGAAGACCGCGTTTTCGCTGGTTCCGTGGATACGGTTTTCGCCGTCCAACCGATCTTTGAGAGTTTTATAAAGTCCGGGATCACCGAAGTCTCCACGGATGTAACTCATCTGGGAGAGCAGGCTTTTCCAATGCGCTTCGTCAAACTCCACCGAAGAAGTCTTTTCGGTGACAAAGGATCGAACCGACTCATCCAAACGAGCTCTGAACGATTCGTCGCTCAATTCCTGACGGTCCACCCCGATCAGCGAGAATTGATCGGGAAGCAGCCCAGTGCGAACGAGGTTGTACAGCGCTGGAACGAGCAACCGACGCATCAAATCACCGCCCGCGCCAAAAATCACCAGATTGCAGGGCGGGGCTTTGTCTCCATGGACAAATCGTTTGGAAGTATTCGGTAGGGCTGCGCTCATGAGTAACGAGGGGTGCGGGAGCACCCCTAATTCTCCAGCAGCAATCCGGAGGCCATTCGCTGTGGCCTCTCCTTAGAATCGGGACACCGCGAGGCCCGTAATTAATGCGAATGATTGGGCGAATCCGAGTTGGCGGCCGCTCGCCCGCAAGTGGGGCAGTGTCGCCAGTTGGCATCCCAAGCCATGTCCGGACCCACACCGGTTTTGGCAGCTTTGGGTTGTGCAGAGGGCACCACATCCACCGACTCTTCGCCAAAGAGCGCCACCATCATCGTCTTGCCGACAATGTTCATCAGCATACCGAACAGCACCAACCCGCAGAACATCGTGACGACCGCGATCAATCGTCCGGCCAAGGTGACCGGGTAAATGTCGCCGTAGCCGACCGTGGTGAGAGTCACCACGCACCACCACATGGATTGGGGGACCGAATTGAAACTCGAAAGCCCCCCGTTCACGGTGGTCTCCTTGCCCCAGCGGATTTTTTCCTGAGGGTTGGTGCCGTTGTGGATGGGGGTGGCTGTCTCAGGGATTTTACTAATGAGGTCCCCGTCCGGAATGGCTACTTCAAAAATATTTTTCGCCGGATCCCAGAGCTTCACATCCCAAGTGCCGTCGAAGCCGGATTCGCCGCTGATAATTACCTTACTCCCGGTTAGGTCACCGC
>JBDKKQ010000381.1:0-6079 GCA_039796015.1 Verrucomicrobiota bacterium | reverse complement strand
ACAGCGCCACTCCATGACGATCCACGGGCACCTTAATGGTCTGGAGTTCTAGGCTCACCAGTACGGTGACGGCTTGTTCGTGTTCGACCCAACGAACTACGGGGAGCCGCTGTTGCAGCAGATGCTTTTCGAGGGCCGGCTTGAGGTTCTCGATAAAGACGTCATGGCTTACTTCGCGTCCGTGCCACTGGGTCAAGCGGCGGACCCACTTGGCCAAGATCAGGCGGCCATCGGTCATTCGGTCGGCAACAATCATCGAGCGGCCATAGAGGGTGCCCTCGGGCGTTTCCTCCAAGGCGGTGAGGCCGCCTTGACCTACTTTTTCTAGGGCCTCTTGAACCGTCAACGCTGACTTGAGCGGGACCGATGGGGTGACTGCCGTTTCGGAGCCATTCTCTGAGGGTATTGGCAGCGCCGTGGTGGCCGTGGTGGCCGTGATGACCCAAATTTTGCCCAGCGGACGTTCCTGCCAGAAGGGGTAGGGTTCCCATTCACCGGCTGAGTTGAGGAGTTCCCGATTTTTTTTGCGGACCTGACGCGCTCGTTCGGCGTCGGTCATCCAACCGCATGGAGCATTTGGCCGTTTCAGAGATTCTTCGACGCCAAGTATGATCGGCTTGGTGGTAAACAAGCGCTCCTGCACACGCACCGCTTCGACAAAGGGGGATTTGCCCGCGTCGGCGGCGACCGCCATAAGACCGAGCAGGGCACTCCAATCGACCATGCCCGATCGGGCGAGAGCGCAGGGGTGTCCATCGCGCATCCGCAACTCATTGGCACTGACCAGCACGTAACCCATTTCGTCGAGCCCACGGCGTCCGGCGCGTCCAAACATTTGCAGGATCTCGTCACCTCTCAGAGGAATCTCACGGCCCTCGCGCTTGTACTGTGCGGCCGTGATGGCCACCGAACGCAGGCTGAAGTTGATGCCGGCGGCCAACCCCATCGTGGCCACGACGACTCGGAGTTGACCGGCCTTGGTGAGGGGCTCAATGACTCCGGCGCGCACCGCGTAGCTCAAACCACTGTGGTGATAGGCCACCCGGGATTTGAGCATCTTGGCCAGGGGTTCGCCGACGAGCCGTTTCTGGGCCTCGGTTAATTGCAGCGGATGCGGACAGGGCAGTTGTCGGGCTATGTCCGAGGCGAGTTCTTCGGCGTGGGCTCGTCGGGGTGCGAAGAGCAGCACCGGCCCCAACCCCTCGGCCAAGGCCTTAGCGCACAGGCGTGGCCAGTAGCTGCGGATCTCCGGCGGCAATCGCCAGTTGAGTTCGTTGGCGAAGACCTCGTCCAGTGGCACGGGACGGACGGTGTGTTTGACCACTTCGACGGCACGCCCCAGACGGCGCAGCCAGTTGGCCACCTGATCAGGGTTGGCCACCGAGCCGCTCAGAAGTAGCAGCTGCGTTTGCGATGGAGCCAGCGCCAGAGCCAGTTCGTAGTTCAGCCCTCGGTCTTCATCGCCGAGCATCTGGTATTCGTCGACGATGAGCAGGGTGGGACCATCGCCTCGGATGAGTCTGTTTTTCTGTGTTTCGAGGGTGGCGACAAGAATCGGGGCGTCGAGGTTCTCGGATAGGTCGCCGGTGGCGATACCTACGTTCCAACCCCGGGCTCGCCATTCGGCCAGCTTGTCGTTGGCCAACGCCCGAGTGGGCACTGTGTAAATGGCCTGCCCCCGATGTTTGCCCGACTTCGACCACAATTCGAACACCAGCGTTTTGCCAGCGCCGGTGGGCGCATGGATGACCACGTCCTTGCCTGCGCGCAGTGCCGACACGGCCTGCTGCTGCCACAGGTCGGGCACAATGAACTGTTGCAGGCCCGCAGGTGGATCGGGGGTTTCCGGTGGGGCAGCGAACGGAGGCACGCCTGAATACTACGATCGACTGCCAAAAGCACCAACAGCTTCGAAGACTCTGGTTTGAATGGAGTGGAGTCCGGGATCGCGGTGTTCTGTGCTTGATGAGGTGTGACTTGCGGATTGAGCCAACGCGTTGGATCAGCAAACTATTCGACGTGCGTTCGTCTGCGCCTCCATCTGCCCGTCGTGTGGTCGTGAAGCTTGGAACCGGTGTCCTTACCGATGCCTCCAAGCGGCTCGACTTGGTTCAGTTTGCTCAACTGGTGGCGCAGATCGCTCGACTCCGGTCGGCGGGCCATGAGGTCGTAGTAGTCACCTCGGGAGCCGTCGGGGCCGGCATGGGGGTGCTCGGTTATGATCGGCGTCCGGGGAGTCTGGCCGAACGACAGGCCTGCGCTGCGGTCGGGCAATCGCGGTTGATGGCTTTGTACGAGTCGCTCTTCCGCCACTACGACCAACCCGTGGCTCAAGTGCTTTTGACCCACGACGACTTGGCTGACCACACCCGGCACCTCAATGCGCGGAATACCCTACTGACCCTTCTCAAGCACAAGGTCCTGCCCATTATCAACGAGAACGATGTGGTGTCGGTGACAGAGTTGAAGTTCGGAGACAACGATCGGTTGTCTGCACTGGTAGCCAGCCTCTTGCCGGCTGATTTACTCGTCATTTTGACGACGGCCGACGGCTTAATTGAGAACTTCGGAAAGCCGGAGGCCCGTTTGCTGGAGACGGTGGAAGCGGTCGATGCGCGGATCGAAGCCATGGCCGGTGGGACCTCGAGCGAGACCGCCACCGGTGGCATGACCACCAAGATTTTGGCCGCGAAGATCGTCGTTCGCTCGGGCATTCCCTTGGTCATTGCTCCAGGGCACCGGCATGACGCCTTGGAGAAGATCGTGAGTGGCGAGTCCGTGGGTACCCGTTTCTTGGCCGGCTCTGGCCGCCTCTCGAGTCGCAAGCGTTGGATCGCCTTCTACCACCATGCCGAAGGAACCCTGACGGTGGACGCTGGAGCCGTGGTGGCGCTGAGGGATCACGGGCGCAGCCTGCTTGCTCCGGGAATTATTCGCTGCGAGGGAGAGTTTCAGGCAGGCGATGTGGTTCGAATTTGCGATCCGGAAGGTCGGGAATTGGCCCGAGGTCTGGCCGGTGCCTCTGCGGCTGAGGTTCGCGAACGCTCTCAAAAGCAGGCAGAGATTATCCATCGAGACGATCTTGTGGTGCTCTGAATCCTCAGCCCATAGAACACCAATTCCATGCCCAAAGCCCCATCCCGACGACTTGCCCCCATCCGACAACTGCTCGAGGTGATGGCCGCCCTTCGCGCTCCGGACGGATGCCCTTGGGATCGCGAGCAAGACCACCGTTCCCTCCGTTCCCATGCCGTGGAGGAGGTGTATGAATTGATGGATGCGATCGACGCCGGCGATGATGTGGAAATGGCCGAGGAGTTGGGAGACCTGCTCCTTCAGGTAGTATTCCATGCCCAGTTGGCGCGGGAGCGTGGAGTGTTTGATTTTGATGCGGTCTGCCAGCACTTGGTGGACAAACTCATTCGCCGCCATCCCCATGTCTTCGGATCGGTGACGGTGAAGAATATCGATCAGGTCTGGGCCAATTGGGAATCCATCAAGAAGACCGAGAAGGCGGGTTCTAAGCATGAGCGGAAATCGGCTTTGGATGGGATTCCGCGACACCTGCCCGCATTGATGCGTTCTCAGAAACTGCTCAAAAAAGCAGCCAAGGCCGGGTTGGCCACGGTTCCCCCGAAACCCAAGGCAGGTGATCGCAAGGCCATAGCTGAGGCGTTGTTCGAGTTGTCGGCCCAGTGCCAGGCAGCCGGTTGGTCGGCCGAGGAGTTGTTGCGCGCCGAATCGCAGCGCCGGGAGTCGGTTTGGCGTCAGGAAGAGCGACGCCCAGTGGCTCAGAAAACCGCGTAACCGAATCGTTAAAGAGCATTAGATTGTCAGGAGTAGGGTTGCAGTGCCCGCAGGTGATTTTTGGCGCTGAAAGTAGATTTCAGGCCCGTGGTTTCGGTTCTTTCTTTGATTGGCAAGATTCCTGCGGTAGCTTGCGGGTCGATGTCCGCGGGACTTCAACTCAGCCAACGGCTTTCCCAGCAGATGGTGCTGTCGCCGCAGCTCCAGCATTCGCTGGCGCTTCTGCAGGCGCCGGTGTTGGAGCTCAAGGCGATGGTGGAGCAAGAGCTCCAGTTGAACCCGGTTCTGGAAGAGATCGGATCCCTTGAGATTGATGTCGAGGCCCGGGAAGCTCAGGCCGAGGCCGAAGCCGCGGCTGCCGATCCCTCGGAACCCCCTCTGGATGTTCAGTTTGATCCGGCGCGCGAAAAGCACGACGACGAGCCGGTTGATCGTTTTTCTGAAGATCTCCAGAAGCTCCTCAAGATGGACGAGGAATGGCGCGAAGTTTTCGCCCAGAACAACACGGTCAATAAGGTCACCCAGGAGGATGAAGAGCGCCGTCAGCACCTCTTTGATTCCCTGACCACGGGCCAATCCTTGCAGGAATACTTGCTGGAGCAGGTGCGCTTCACCGAGTTGACCCCCGAACAGCGTGAAGTTTCCGAATTACTCATCGGAAACATCGACGACCGAGGTTACCTGACGGCCCAACCCGAAGAACTCACCTTCTCCACAGGCTTCTCGACCGAGCGAATTCTGGAAGTGCTGTCGGTTCTCCAATCCTTCGAACCCCCCGGTGTCGGGGCTCGAGACCTTCGGGAGTGCCTGATGCTCCAGATGGAGCGAGCAGACCGGACTAACGATCTCGAGTACCTCATCCTCCGCGACTACATGGAGGAGTTGGGTAAACGGCGATTCCCCGAGATCGCGCGCCAATTGGGCATCACCCCGTCCGAGGCCCAGGAGGCGGCGGGACGGATCGCCCGGCTCGATCCGAGGCCGGGTTCCGATTTTTCCCGCGATCCTGAACAGTACGTGGTGCCGGAGTTGGAGGTCATCCGCCGCGTGGTCGATGATCCCAGCCCGGACATCAAGGCGACGGATATCGAAGATCCGCCCTCGCTGGCGGAGATCCTGAGCGACCCCGATGAAGACGATGAGGTAATCACTCACCTGCGCTACCGCCTCTCGATGCAAACTCGCGAGGGACTTCGTCAGTGGCGATTAACTCATCAGGATTCGGTTTCAGAGGTCCTTCTGAACGCCCTGAGCGAAGACCTCACCCGCATCGTGCGGGGTGAAGAACGCTTGTACCACCGGTTCTTGGGGAAGGCCTCCTTCAGCTCGGCCGCCGACAAACGCCTCAAGGCCTGTGCCGAACAGTTGTCATCCGAGGAAATGAAGGTGGGTGGCGGTGCGACTGAGGTCTTGGTGGCCGATCTCAATCGAATCTTTCTGTGCGATTTTTTACCGATTACTGAGACGCGTCAAAAGGTGGAGTACGACGTGGCTGGCAAGGATGAGTTCATGCCCCAGTTGCGCATTAGCAGCACCTACAAGGATTTGCTGGCTCAGTCGGAAACTTCCGCCGAGGTCCGGGAATACGTGCGCGACAAGATCAAGGCCGGCAAGTTTCTCATCAAGAGTCTCAACCAGCGCCAGAGCACCATTTTGAGCATCGGCCGTGAGATCGTGAAGCGTCAGCGAGATTTCATGGAACAGGGAGTCGAGCACCTCAAGCCCATGACCATGGTCATGGTGGCCGAGGTAGTGGGTGTGCACGAGACGACCGTGAGCCGTGCTGTTTCCGGCAAGTTTATGCGCACGCCTCAGGGGATCTTCGAGATGAAGTTCTTCTTCACCTCCGGTGTGGCGACGGCCGACGGTCAGACGGTGTCCAACACCTCGGTAAAGAACATCCTGGCTGAGCTCATCGCCGGTGAAAACCCGTCCAAGCCTCTCTCCGACGATCAGTTGGTCAACAAGCTCAAGGAGAAGAACGTCATGATCGCCCGGCGCACGGTCGCCAAATACCGGGCTGAGCTGAACGTGCTGCCCAGCCACTTGCGGCGCACGTATCAGTGAGGCCCGCATCAGCGAGGCCCGCATCAGTGAGGCTCGTTTCCGCGGACTGAAGGCGGGGACTTCGATTTTGAAGTTATTTCGTAATCCGGGCCGGATCCACAATGGCGTGGCGGATCTTCTCGCGTTTCCAAGTGTAGGTGATGTGTACCTTGCCATCTCGGGCCTGCACCACCGCTGGATAGCTCAATTCGCCAGGATTGTAGGC
>JBDKKQ010000380.1:0-2821 GCA_039796015.1 Verrucomicrobiota bacterium | reverse complement strand
TTCCCCTTTGGCGGCAATTAAAATTCCCCACTTAAAGTGAGGGGTGGATGCGGTGGGAATGGCTCGCTGGGTGGTGGAGCGAAGGAAGGTGAGCCGTAGGCGAACCTTCCGAAGCGGAACCACCCAGCGAGCGGGCCAGGGTGGGTTCAGTCTTTGGTTCGTTTCTTGGCCTCGGTAGCGCGGATGCTTTGGTTGTCGAACTCCAAGATGTGGGCGTGATGTACGAGACGATCGACAGCGGCCATGGTGGTGAGAGGGTCCTTGAAGATCTGGTCCCACTTAGAGAAGACCAGATTGCTACTGATCATCACGCTGCGTCGCTCGTAACGTTCGGCCAGGAAGGTGAAAAGTACTTCCATTTCTTCGCGGCTCTGTTGGACGTATCCGATGTCGTCGAGGATTACGACGCGGTAGCGGTCCAACCGCTGGAGCAAGGTCGTAAGCTTGAGCGCCGCTTTAGCCGCCAAGAGTTGCTGAACTAGCTTGAAGGTCGGGGTGAAGTACACGGGGTAGTCGTAGCGCAGGATAAGCTCCCGACCCAGCACGGCTAGGAGGTGCGTTTTTCCGCGGCCAGGCAAGCCGAAGGCCAGCACGTTCTCCGCCCGCTCCACGAAGCCGCCATCCAGAAGGGATGGCCACTGGCGGCGGATTTTGGGTGGCAGTTGCGCCTCATCCAAGGTTCCCAAGGTCTTTCCGTTCGGCAGTCCAGACTCTTTGAGCAGGCGTTCCCGCCGGCGTTCTTTGCGATCTGCTGCTTCGGCTTCGCACAGATCCAGCAGAAATCGGCGGCAGTCCCATCCCTGGGATTGGGCACTGGCCAGCGTCTCCGGATAGCGCTTGGCCATGGTGGTCAGGTTGAAGGAACGCAGCAGCAGGCTCAGGGGATCAGCCGACATCGGGAACCTCCGATCCGAGCAAGGCGTCGTAGATTTGGAAATCGGGCACCAAGTCAGGCGTCTTGAGCCACTCGCCCTGCGTCGGGGATAACTCGCGGGCCAACATTAGGGCCGTCCACTTTTGGTTCTGTCCTAGCCAATGGGTTAAGCGGTCTGCCACGGCGTCCACACCGTGCTCAGTGGCCACGCGCAGCACTTGCAAGTACTCGACCACTCCCAGACGTCCGCCGTGATCGGCCACCAACCGGTCGTAGGCCGCTCGATATCTAGGGGTTGGATACAACTGCTCCCGGTGCTGGTAGTTAGCGAAGGCGCCGGGCTTTCGCGATAGTGGCCCAATCACGTGGCGGAAATCAATCAAGGCTCCGCGGTCGCCCCTCTGCCGGGGCAGCTGAAGCACCAGATCGCGGCCCAAAAACACCTTCAGTTCCGCCTCGTAACGTTCGACCCGCACCCGTTGTCCAATGAGCCGAGAGGGAACCGAGTAACTGACATTCTTGACCCGGATCGTGCTCTGCGAGCTGACCACAACACACAACTCGCGGTACTCCGCCAACCGGTTGGGTGGCAGGGGCTTCATCACAGCCAGTTCTTCGACCAACCGGGCTTGGCGTCGGGCATTGGCTGACTCCAACATCGCGGCTAGGAACTGGTCGTAGGCTTCCACGGAAGCGAAATCCCGACTTCCCCGCAGCAGCAGATGTTGATTCAAGCGCCGCTTCAAATGACGGTTGGCCGACTCCACATCCCCTTGCTCGTTGGGACAGCCCACGTTGATCGTCAGGGGACTCAGATCGTAGTGAGTGCACAAGTCTAGGTAGTCTGGGTTGTAGGCCCGTTTGCCAGCGTCAATCTCGTGGGTCGCTGCGCTGCTATTATCCGTCCCCAGACATTGAGGAGCCTTTCCCAGACGGCTCAAACAGGCTTGGACGCCTGCTACCAGGCTCAGAAACGACTCAGATTGACACCGTACCGCCCACTGCCAGTTGGAGTAGGCCAACACCCCGTGGCAGAGCAGATGGTCCAGAGGTTGCCCCTGTACGGTCACCTGCAGTTGGCCGGGGTGCGTCCAGTCCACTTCCAACAGCCCACCGGGCACTCGCGACTGACCGAACATTACCTCCTTTTCCGGTCCAGCGGTTCCCCGCCATTGCCGCACCCTCCTTTGAAAGGTTCGGATGTGTCCGGGCTTCAATCCGCTCCCGGGTTGTGCGGCCAGAAACTCGAACAACGCCTTGGCCTCCAACTCCGGAGCCTCAGCCAGCATGGCACTGGCTTTGGACCAAATATCGGCCAACGGATCAGCCCGTGTTAGCCAAGTATGGGGCTTTTGGAGTTGTTCCGGCGACGCTTGGGTTTGCAGATACTTCCGGGCCGTCTTGCGATCGACCCCAGCTTTCATGGCACTCAGCTTCATGTTGTGGGTGCGGGCAAACTCTCTTCGGAGCCGCCCGCATTGCTTTTCAGTGATCATTTTGCGGCAAGCCACAAGACCAATGGGCAATCGCCCATCGTCCGGCCGGCCGGACGAACCAAAAACCCCCTCACCCAAAGTGGGGAATTTTAATCGTCGTCACTGGGAATAATAATCGTCGTTGTACAAGCGTCTGCTCCTTGGCCGCATCCGAGCCAGCACTGAGGTAAACGACCTGCAACTGACGCGGGTGGACTAATGCTTCCTAGATGGCGGGCAAAACGCCCAGGGCCATGGCTGGCGGAATGAACGGTAAACCCGGCGGCACGCAGCGAACCAGGCCTGCCCAGCGCGGATGAAGATGGTGCGCTTGTTCACGTCGTGACCGGTGTTTGCCAGAGCGTCGCGGAGTTGGAGCGAGCTTTTGCCGGGTGGCTTGGATGGCAGGTGTTTGCACACCAGTTCCCACTGGCGGGCGAGGGTGGTTTCGTGATTGGCGCTTGGCATGATC
>JBDKKQ010000379.1:0-3117 GCA_039796015.1 Verrucomicrobiota bacterium | reverse complement strand
TGTCCGAACACCACGAAGGCGGGATGATGGTGGGCGATGCTCCGAGCCAACCGATCGTGGGGATCACGAGGATCGACAATATGATGAACCAGAAAGCGATACCCTCCGAGGTCAATCACCTCCGTCTCGCGGGCATCGAGGGGCAGTCCGTCGCAGTTGCCCATCACGGCCGTGACTGGGGCGATCCGTTCTAAACCCACGAGGATCGAAGGATCACCGATGTCGCCGGCATGGAGAATGTGATCGACCCCAGCAAGCAGCGCCGGGATTTGGTCGTCCCAGAACCCGTGGGTATCGGAAATTAGTCCCACGGTCATGGTGTCGTTAATTAAGCGGTCTGCTCTTCGGCCTCGCCATCGACCTCGGCCGGTGGGGTGCATTCACCCTTTTCTTGCGGAGACTCCGAGGGAGCCGCCTGCCAAGCCACGGCAAAGAGCGCGCTGAAGAGGGCGCTGCTCAACAAGCTGTTGCGCAGAAACTTCCAAGTCTCAGGCCAACCGGCTGAACCGGTGGTCAACGCAGTCCACCAACCGGCCAGAGTCTTGGCGTAAGCCGGATCGCGCAGCCACGAGAGCGTATTGGTGACTCCGTAGAACAGCATCACCCCCAAGAGGCTACCCAGAATAGTCGGAGGCAGTCGCAGCCAGCGGGTGCCCGGCAGGAGGGGTTTCAGCCCGCGTCCTAAAAAGAACAAGGCGGCGTAGCCGGAGTAGTTGCCCACCATGTAGAGCAGCGAAGCCGGATCCCAAACATCGTACCCCTTGCCGAATTGGTACCAGAGGTTGAGGGCGACATCGCTCACCAGAAGCGTGCCTAACGGCAGGGCGATCGCCCACCGACCCGGAAAAAACATCCCCCCGCACAGGCACAAGGAATACACGACGCTGAAGTTGGGCGGGAAGAGTCCCGGCCAACGGCTCAGCGCCACCACCACGGCAAAAAACCAGGGGTAGAGTTGTTGGAAGCGATCCGGCACGTCGGCAGACAGACTACCGGTAGACTTCGCGATGACAAGAGGCAGAACCGAGGAAGCCTCCGACCCAGCGCCTGACACACTTCCCACTGATCGCCCCCTTGCCCGCGGTCCCGGTTCCCTGCCAGCCTTGCAGGCCAAGCCCATGAATCCCCAGGACTGGAAACTGATCCTCCTCGCGTTGATCGCGATCACCGCCCTGATCGTGCTCATCACCAAGGCCAAGGTGAATGCGTTCCTATCGCTGCTCATAGCGTCTCTGGTTGTCGGCCTAGGAGCTGTGTTGCTGCTAGACGTACCAATCCGCGATACCACTGGAAAGGTCCTGACCTCTCCGGAAGGCAAGACGGCCGCCTACACTGTGCTTGGGGTGATGAAGTCCTTCGGGGATGGCCTGGGAGCCACACTGGCGGGAACAGCCGGAGTCATCGCCCTAGGAACCATGCTGGGCAAGCTCTTGGCCGAGTCCGGCGGTGCTGAAGTACTGGCCTCCCGAATGGCGCGAATCTTCGGCCCCCAACGCATCCAATGGTGCATTATGGCGCTGGCGTTGGCGATCGGCCTGACCACCTGGTTCGCGGTCGGCCTCGTCCTGCTACTACCCATCCTGCTCACCCTCACCCACGAGACCCGTCAACCCTTCTTACGGTTGGCGCTGCCGCTACTGGCATGCCTGTCGGTCATGCATGGAGTCATGCCGCCGCACCCGGGCCCCGTGGTGGCCGTCGAGGCGCTCAAAGCCAACATGGGCCTGGTGCTCTTCTGGGGCTTTGTGATCGGGATTCCGACCGCTGCCGTGGCCGGGCCCATCTATGCGAAATTTGTGGTCGGCCGCGTCCAAGCCAACCCGCCAGCCATTCCGAAAAAAGCCACCTCGACCGATCCGCGGTTCCGATTGCCGGGCTTTGGTATGACGCTCTTCAGCATCCTCAGCCCGGTGATCCTCATGCTCTTGGCCACGGTGGCCGAACTGCTCCTTCCCAAGGGTCACTCACTTCGCGAGGCCGCCCAATTCATTGGTCACCCCACCCTGGCGCTGCTCTTGGCCGTGCTACTAGCTTCGGTGACGCTGGGGACCCGGTGCGGCTATACCCGGTCTGAGGTTCTGAAGTTTACCGAGCAATGCATCGGGGCCGTGGGTTTAACCATCTTGGTGATCGGCGGGGGCGGTGGATTTGCCCGCGTGCTGCGGGACTCCGGGGTCGCCGAAGCCATCGGTCGCGCCGGCGACGCGGCCCACCTGAGCCCGCTGCTCTACGGGTGGCTGGTGTCGGCCTTCATCCGCGTGGCCACCGGCTCGGCCACCGTGGCCATCACCACGGCTTCGGGTCTGCTAGTGCCCGTGCTGGCGGCTCATCCGGAGATGAATCCCCATCAGGTGGCGTTGATTATTTGTGCGGTGGGCTGCGGTTCGCTCTTTTTGAGCCACCTCAACGACGCCGGCTTCTGGATCGTCAAGGACAGCCTCGGTCTCACCGTCGGACAAACCCTCAAGACTTGGACGGTTTGCGAGACCATCGTGGGCATCGCCGGCATGCTCTTCTCGCTGGCCGCCTTCCATTTGGTTGCCAGACTCTAAAGCCAACGGCACCGATGAACCCATCGCGGCGGACCGATCCCCGCCCACTGGAACCCCTAGGCATGAGCCCTGAACTCGACTTCCTCGACCAACCCCTGTCCTTGCCCCTGCGTGCGACGGCCTCCACCCGGCACGATTTAATGGCCCTGGGCGAGTGCATGGTCCGCTTGTCGCCCCCGGGCCATGGCCGATTAGAGTTCGCTCGGTCGCTAGAAATCGACGTCGGCGGTGGCGAATACAATGCGGCCTACGCGGCAGCACGCCTCGGGTGGCGGGCCGCCTTCGCTAGCAAGCTGCCCGACAACCCCTTGGCAGACATCATTCTCAACCACGCCCGGGCCGTCGGAATGGATGTGAGCCACGTCGCACTCGAACCCCACGACGGACTGGGCCGAGTCAATCGCGTGGGACTGTATTTCGCCGAAATTGGAGTGGGCGTGCGCGGGGGCATGGCCCTCTTCGATCGGGGGCATTCCAGCGCCAGCCAAATGACTCCGAGCGACGTGGACTGGACGAACGTCTTTCAGCGGGAAGGCGTGCGACTGCTGCACAGCGGCGGTATTTT
>JBDKKQ010000378.1:0-5302 GCA_039796015.1 Verrucomicrobiota bacterium | reverse complement strand
CTTCGTCGCTGAACTTTCGAGCCACCCGCAACTGGGGTTCTGCAGCGAGAGCGCGGCGCGGCCAATCGTGTTGATAGGTAATGGGTGCGGCTTTGGACGGCAGTTCCCAAGGCCCGACTGCGCGGTCGATGGGGTGTCCCAAGACACGATTAATACGCGCCGCGGCATTCTGAGCATCGATGCGCAGTAGCCTGAGCCGCGTCTCAGATTGGGACAATTCGTTGCGGACTTGGAGGAGCAGCGCGGAGGTAACTCCACCGGACGCGTGGCGTGCCTCCAGGGTGTTGAGGATTCGGCGTATCCAAACTTGATCGGCCTCAGCCAGATCCATGCTGCGATGGAGTAAGGCCATTTCCAGGAGTCGTTCCATGAGGTCTCGCTGGAGTATGGCAATTCGGGTCTCGGCCATTTCCCGGGCGGTCTTGGCCTCGGCATCGGCGAGGGCACGGGCCGCAGTTTCCTTGCCGAAGACGGGCAGCGTCTGGGTGATTCCGAGGGCGAGATCGCCCTCCTCTGAAGCCTGGGCTCCTCGGGAGGTGAAGCCGAGGCCTCCAGCTCTGAGAGTTGGATCGGCCCACTGCCGCGTGGCTTCGGCCTGGGCCTTGGCAGCATCGGCCCGCAGTTCCAAGGCTTGCAGGCCGGGGTGACGGTCCGGGATGGATTCGGCCAATTGGTGGACGGCCAACGGCGTGACGACCTCGGCACGGCAGTGCCAGGCCACCAGAAGGCCGACGACCCAACCGCCGATTTGGTTCGGTAGCCGGAAAAGGACAGGCGAAGAATTCATGGATGGAACCAACGGGAGATCTGGGGCAGGACTGAAGCGCTGGGCGTTTTCTTGGTCTTGGGAAGCACCGACAGGGGATGCCTGAAACAGGAATTCCGTCTGCGGCTGAGTTCAGAAGGTCGTTCGTGGAACGGCCTTTAGCTCCGGATGCCTGATGGTGATCAGACCGGATTCAGGGATCGATCAGACTCCGATGGGGGGCGCCAGGCTTCGGAGCCCGGACCCGAGGATCACCGAGGGCTCAAAGCCGGCATCCCATCGGGGAACGGCCTGATCTGACATGCGAGGTCGGACTGCGGCTGTCCGATGATGCCAGGAAAAAACGGCAGCCCCGCAGAATTCGGAGCCAGAACTGCTTTGTGGAAACGGAAGAATGAGCGGAGCCCACGTCGGAGGCTCCAAATTGAGCGTCCCCTGGATCACCGCCTGGGGAGAGCACGGGTTGGCCGGAGACGGGGATTTGGAATTGTTGGATTCCGGGTCTTGGGATGCGTTATGGGGACGTGAGGCCGAATGCGCGGTCACGTCGGTTTGTATCCGCTGTGAGGGCTTGGACCGTGCGCAGCAGCTGTGGGAAGATTTGGTGGCTCCCGTGGGGGACTGCCAACTGCCGCTCAAAACCCCATGGCAATGGGCCACGCAGAACGATTGGGACACCAGCCAAACCCAGAGCATCATCGCCGCAAATGCGCGGAAATGTCTCGGTCGGTGGGTGGTCGCCAATTTCATGACAGAGACCACATATCGGCCTTCATACCAGCAGCGTCAAGGCTCCTCAGGTCAGGATATTATTGAATGAGGAAATTGTGAATGAAGCCGCAGTGGGAGCAGATGAAGGTATTGGCAATGCTTTCCTGCCATTCCGGTTGCATGCCCGCTGGACTGGCGGTTTCGAGACGTATGCGCCGACGGTGAAACTGCTCACGCGTGCACTGGTGGCAGCGCAAATGATGTCCATCAATCTCGATCCGGGTGGGTTCGGCGTGCAGCAATTTCATGGGGATGTCCCGACTGTAGGTGAGGATGGATGAAAATTCTAAACTTTAAGATGAATCCACGTGATGACAGCCTTCGCTTTTCTAAGTGAGCTGCAGCATAAGAGGACTTGATCCGCGGAGCTGCTTCGGACTTCATCGGTGAGGGTCGCCTGATAAAAGTTTTCGAGCGGCAAAGTTCGTCGGGGCGTTGGTTTTCCGAATCACTGTCTTATGGTACGTTTGAAGGACATCGCTGCGGTGGCTGGAGTCTCGGTCATGACGGTGTCCAAGGCGCTGCGCGACAAGCCGGACTTGTCCGTTGGCACCAAGTTGCGAATTCAAGCGTTGGCGCAACAAATGGGCTATGTGCCCGACGCCTCGGCCAGCGGTTTAAGGAATCGCAAGACCCGCCTCTTGGGGTTGGTCATTCCGGCCCCAACCGATCCGGTCTACTCGCGCGTGCTGTTGGCCTTGGAGAGTATGGCCTATGAACGCGGGTTCGACCTGCTGTTGGCTCATTCGTTGGGCCAAGTAGATCGCGAAGATTCGGTGATCCGGCGTTTTATGTCTCGCCGTGTGGACGGTATTTTTATTGCTCCGGTTTATCGGATGGAATCCACGGCTCCGATTTTTGAGGATCTCCTCAAACAGGGCATTCCCACCGTCCTGCTGGGCCAGCGGGCTCCCTTTTGCCAACAGTTTGTCAACGTCGAGACGGATGATCTCGGTGCCTCTGAAGCGGTCACGCGGCATCTGATCTCGTTGGGACATCGTCGGATTGCCTTCTTTGCGGGCCCGACCCATTCACCTTGGGCGCAGGAGCGGATCGAGGGTTACCGTCGGGGATTGCGCGATGCGGGAATTCCTGTGGAAGACCGTCTGGTGTTCCATGCCGGTTCCACCCTAGAGGAGGGCGCTTCAGCGGCCCTGCAGTACATCCAGGAAAACCCCGAAGCCACAGCGATCCAAGGTGTGAACGACTTGGTAGCCATCGGGGCCGCGGATACCTTGCTCAACCAAGGAGTCCGCATTCCTCAGGACCTGAGTGTGGCTGGGTTTGGCAATGTTTTGGTCAGCGAATTCTTTCGCGTACCGCTGACGACCGTTCGCCAACCCAAGCTTCGCTTAGGTTCGGTGGCCATGGAACTGATGCGCAAACTGCTGGAGGGTGAGCGCCCGGCCTCGGTGCGCATTCCTGCTGAATTGGCATTCAGGGCCAGCACTGGGCCAGCACCGGTGCGGTAGCGGGGGGGCTTTAGTCGAGGAGGGGGTTGGCGGCGGTCGCTGAGCCGATTCCACTCACCACGAGCCCCGATGTCCACCATCCCCGGAATAGGTCCAATAGATGTCCCGCATCTGCTTGATGGGTTTCCACTGGACCGAACCATCTAAGGGAGCGACGTGACCACCAACGGATCCTGCCTGTCGTGCCGTCAACGGGTTCGTGATCGGATAAATATAAACCGAGCCATTCCGCCGTATCGGCCCTGTTTTCCCATGAGGAGCAGTCACCCAATTGTACCCACCATTCCCATTCGCGGCCCAACTGTTTATGTCTGAAAAGAGGAGCAAGGGCTCATTGAGCGCATTCGTGTTGCTCTTCAGGGCGACCGGGTTGTCCGTCAACTTCAGCGGTGCCGTCCAACCCGCTGCCTCGGGCATCACTCGTCCCCCATGGTAGTGATACCCAATATAGTACCCTATGCCGGTCTGGTATCGCCCCGTCTTGTTGTCTGTAATTCCAGGCAATGACATTGGATAGACATTGGGACAATCAAACACCTTGTCTCCAAACTGATTGCTAATCGTCGTGTACATCACCGTCGCAATGCTGAGCAGGAAGGAATCGCCGCCATCCCGAACGCCCGTGAACATCCGGTCATTGTAATCCAATGCGTAGACATGCGTCGCCAAACCCAGTTGGCGGAGGTTGCTGATGCAATTAGCACGTTTGCCCCGCTCCTTAGCACTGGCCAATGTGGGCAACAACATGGAGGCAAGAATCGCAATGATGGCAATCACCACCAGGAGTTCGATGAGGGTAAACCCCTCGGAAACTGGGCGCGCAAAGGGAGAGCGCCTCTGGACGTGGTGAAAACCTTTCATGGGAGTACTTGACGCTCGCGGGCCGAGTAGGGACGGCCGGTTTCCCAGCCGTCCCTCTCGCAGAACCAGACTATCAATAGGGATTTGCTTATAGCGCTCCGCGGTTATAGCGGCGCCTTTGTTGGTAATCAGTGACGATAGCGACTTAGTTGGACTTGACCTTGTAGAATCGGGCGGGTCCGGTAAAAGACGAAACCGTGAGGGGGCTGGCGCCCGTTTCATTGGAGTACGTTCCATTCAGGCTATCAGCACTCTGGAGTGTCCCTCCGGAATAGGTGATAGTGAGGCCAGTGTTGCTTCGGTCGATGGCAATCTTGGGCGGCGTAGTGGTCTTACCGATGGCGTAATCGATGGTGTTTAGAAGCAGCGTCTTGCCGTCCTCGGTCAGAAAACCAATCTCGGGCGCCCAGTTGGCCACGAGGCTGGCGGCTTGGCCGAAAAAGAGCCCAATTCGTTTATTCGGAACGGTGCTACCGTCCACCAATTTGTCACCCTTTTCGTAAACAAAAAGGGTGGGGTAGGTGCCATCTGATAGGGTGCTAGCAATCACATCGGCGTCGGCCGACGGCTTGCCGTAGTTGAAGCTGTACGGAGTGTTGTACACCTTGGCTTTGGCCGGGAGGCCTTTGGCCATGGGATGTGCGGCATTACGAATGTAGAGTGAATCGACTGCATCCTTGAGGCTCGCTGGCTGGCTGTCTTCGGTTCGCCCTGTGTTCCCAAAGAAGGAGAACTCATTCGAAAAGTCCGCCGGATGCTCGGTCCACTCCGCATTGTCCCACATGTAGGCTTCCGCCGATATGACTGGGATATTGGAATCGCGGAGAATGAATTTTTGGACGGCGGGTTCCCCGATCGGCTCCAGCACGGATCCCGAACCGATCGTTTCGGAAATGAAGACCACATCCTGCCCTAAGATGGCGTTGCGCATTTCATCCGGCGGACCGCCCGATTGAAATACTGTCACGATATACCCCTTGGCTTGAAGCAGAGCAATCAATGCCGGATCGGAATTGATCGGAGACGCGGAGGAAGATGTCATGAAGAGAATCTTCCCGGACGATTTCTGATTCTCGTCATAACCGAAGATGATTTCCCCGGTGCCGGCATGGGACAACCGTCCGTTGCCATCAATGATGAACGGATGATTTTCGGCGTCCGTGCGCCAAACTTGAGCGGCCTTATCTTCGGCCGAGAGGGTACCGAGGTAATCGGCATCCACCCCCTTGTACCGTTGGCGATTTGCCCAAAAATACTGAATTTCTAGATCTTGGCTTCGGGATTTGTCCCCATTAGCTCCGGGGCCTTTCTTGTCGTCGTCATCGAGTCCGATGTTGAAACCCATCCGGTATCCGTTGCGCAGTTTGTTACCGGCCGTTGGACTCTCAAACATCCGCTTGTGGAAACGGGCCTCCATCTGCCAACCGCCGGT
>JBDKKQ010000377.1:0-5860 GCA_039796015.1 Verrucomicrobiota bacterium | reverse complement strand
CGCCGACAAATCTGGGTCACTTCAATTCGGTGTTCCCAATTCTGAGGCACTCGCCGCTTGGCGCGGCAGGCAGTTGCCCCGTACAACCTCGGCCGTAATGGTTGCTGCACTGCTCATCACTCTGATTTTTGCCTACCTTGCCGGTTCGCTGCCGACGGGCTTTCTGGTTGCCCGCGCGATGAGGGTCGACATCACTCAAGTTGGCAGCGGGAACATCGGGGCGACGAATGTCTTTCGCGTATTGGGTAAGGGCCCCGGAGCCTTGGTGTTGATCGTCGATTTGCTAAAGGGGGCGCTGGCTGTCCTCGTTGCGCCGATGCTGGCGGCGGCCATGACTCCTACTGATTCGTTGGCATTGCCGGCACTGGCTGCCTTGGGAGCCGTGTTAGGGCACAACTACACCTGCTGGCTAGGATTCAAGGGAGGTAAAGGAGTGGCCACTTCCGCCGGTGCTATGGCGGCACTCATCCCTCCGGCCTTTGGTGTGACTGTGATCACCTGGTTGCTGGTGTTTTTTCTAAGTCGGTATGTGTCGATGGCTTCGATCGCTGCGGCGCTCATTTTGCCCGTTGCGACGATCTTCACGGTGTCGGGTCCGACTCGGTGGCCTCTAGTGGCTTTCACCTCGGCGCTGGCCGCCCTGGCGGTGTGGCGTCATCGGGCCAACATCGAGCGTTTGAAGGCGGGGACCGAACACCGCATTAACAAATCCAAGCTCTCCGCATCATGAAGGTGGCTATTTTGGGAGCAGGTGCCTGGGGGACGGCGCTGGGAGTGGTGCTCTCTCAGGGTGGGTATTCGGTGCGTCTCTGGGGGCATCGACCGGAGCATGTGTCTGAACTGGCCCATACCCATGTCAACGCACGGTTCCTGCCCGGGATTCCCCTGGTGGGAGACTGGGTTTTCGAGACGGACTTCGAAGCGGCTCTGGCCGGTTCTGAGGTGGTGATTGTGGCGGTTCCTTCCAAGGCGTTCCGCGAGGTCGCGGCTCGGTTGGCGGGTTTCCGAGGTCCGGTG
Source organism: Verrucomicrobiota bacterium (assembly GCA_039796015.1). Lineage (GTDB taxonomy): Bacteria > Verrucomicrobiota > Verrucomicrobiia > Limisphaerales > UBA9464 > SXXZ01. Next base: position 4,843 of record JBDKKQ010000377.1, on the reverse strand, counting down.
GTTAGTGTGACCAAGGGGATTGAATTCACCTCGGGTCTGACCATGACCGGAATTTTGGACTCGGTGGCTCCCGGTCTTCAGACGGCTGCGCTGTCCGGGCCCTCCCTAGCCTTAGAAGTTGCTCGTGGCGTGCCCGCGGCCGTGGTGGTGGCTAGTCGCGACGAGGCGGTATCGCGAAGGGTCCAGGATCTTTTTCACCGACCGGCGTTCCGCGTCTATCGCAGTTCGGACCTCATCGGTGTGGAGTTGGGTGGGGCTTTGAAGAATGTCATCGCTATCGCTGCGGGGGTTTGTGATGGCCTGGGCTATGGCGACAATGCCAAGGCGGCGTTAGTGACTCGGGGCAAGACCGAGATGACGCGGTTGGGTGTGGCTTGTGGAGCGCAGGCAGAGACCTTCGCAGGGTTGAGCGGACTCGGGGATCTGGTGCTGACATGTTTCTCACGGTTGAGCCGCAATCGGGGTTTTGGTGAAAGTCTGGGTCTCGGCAGTCCCGTGGCAGAGGTGTTGGCCAGCTCGGCCTCGGCGGTCGAAGGGTATCCCACTGCCAAGTCCGCGTGGGCGCTGGCACAGCGACTTCAGGTGGATGCTCCTATTACCTCCGAGGTGCACGCCATGCTCTACGAGGGCAAGGATGTGCGGCAGGCTGTTCACGATCTCCTGAGCCGCGACTCTAAGGCCGAGGATTGACCCTCATGGAACCGCCGCGTGCTGACGAGCCTTCCGCTCGCCCCCTGCCGGAGGGGTCGCTCGAACTTCGGACGCTGCTTTCCCGGCCGGAGCCAGTGCTGGCCCTGGCTCCGATGCAAGATGTCACGGATTTGCCGTTCTGGGGGGTGCTGGCTCACTACGGCGGTCCGGATGTTTACTGGACCGAGTATTTCCGGGTGCACAGCACCAGCACGCTCGACGCGCCCATCTTGCGATCCATCGTCGAGAACCCAACCGGTCGTCCGGCCATCGCTCAGCTCATCGGCAATGACCCGGTGGCGCTAGCCAAGGCCGCGCGGGAGTTGCAGGAGTATCCGGTGGCTGCCGTGGATCTCAATTTGGGGTGCCCCGCGCCCGTCGTGTACCGCAAGTGTGCCGGTGGAGGCTTGTTGCGCGAACCGCATCGAATTGATGCCATCTTGGGAGCTCTCCGCCAGGTCGTGACGCGGGTGCCCTTCACGGTCAAGACGCGGGTAGGATTCAGTGACGATGCCGACTGGGACGCACTCCTGGCGATCTTCGCCCGGCATCAGATCGATCTTCTGACCGTGCACGGCCGGACCGTCACCGGAATGTATCGGACGGAGGTTCGCAGCGACTGGATCGCCCGCGCCGTCCAAGCCATGCCGTGCCCGGTGCTGGCCAACGGCAATGTGCATTCCCCGGAGCGGGCCGAACAGGTACTGCGCGACACTGGGGCGCGAGGGTTAATGATCGGTCGCGGGTGCATACGCAATCCGTGGATCTTTGAACAAATCCGAGAACACCAACGCACTGGGAGTTGGAGGCAACCCACGGGCCGCGATGTCTTGGCCTACGTGACGCGTCTTTATGAAGTCACGCGACCCACGGCCGGGTTCCGGGAGCGACTTCAGGTTGAGAAGATGAAGAAATATATGAACTTCATCGGTGAAGGCGTCGCTCCGGAATTCTTGCATCGCATCCGGAGATCCACCACCCGGGAAGAGTTTTTTGACTGCTGCCGGGAGTTCTTGGAACATGACAACGCCATGTCCCTGCAACCACCTCCCTTGCCGGCTCACAATGCCCGGGTGGGTGATGTTGATCAGTAGGCGAGCAATTCGAGGGACTGCTGTCCTTTGGCGGTGAGGGTCCAGAGTTGGCCGCGCTTGAAGACCAACTTTCCGCAGGGGAATTGCTCGAGCGTCTTAGGGTTGACCCCGAGCAGGCGGTAGGGGCCCATGTTAGCTGGCAATTCGGAGGCCGCCCTGGGAATGGCTCGCAAGGGGATGCCGTTGAATCCGAGCGAGAGTTCCCAGGCGGCGATGCCCTGGCGCTGAGCGACGGGATTGGCCTCGACGGCACCGGGGTTGCGCCGCACCCAGTCGAGGGCCGGTCGTCGGATAAGAACTCGGGCGAGCTCGGGGCTTTCCCGCAAATGGCGGGCGAGGTTGAAGGGAGCGCCGGAGCGGGCCTGGGAGCGGAAGACGGCCGCGGGATCCAGTCCGACCAAATTGCGGCCGTTGAAGTTACCGTGATCGTTGCGGGTGTCGCCCATGTTCGCCTTGTGCCACGCGGCATAGCGCGCGGCCGCCATGAAGGTGATCTCAAAGTGTAGATGGGCCCGGTCGGGAGTGATTCGCTGGCGGGTGTTCGAAGTGCGACCCATGCGCCCCAAGGGTTTGCCTGTCTGAACAGGGGTGCCCACCCGGATCCCTGATCCTACGGAGGCGAGATGGGCGTAGAGAGTGAAGACTTCCAGGCCATCAACCTCATGCCGGACCACCACGTAATTGCCGTAGTTGGAGAGTCCGGAATGCGTGTTGACGTAAGCCACTGTTCCCGGGGCTGCGCACAGGGCGTCGTCGGTGGGTTCGTTGCGCCGGTCCCGCTGCATGGGGCGGATGTCGAGCCCCTCATGCAATTGAGCCCCGCCGGAACGGACGCAGCCGAACTGACCGCTGGTCCAGAGTTTGCCGGCCGTGCCCACGAAATACCGCTCGCCGCCGCCGTCCGGTTCTAGGATCGCGCGGTTGGCCGTGGGTAATTGAAAGGGCTGAGCGACCAACCCCAGGGCCACGCACAGGCCCGCGAGATAAAGGAGGGTTTGGATCACTGGCCTTGGAAGGGGTCGAATTCGTTCTTCAGCTTGGTGTCCGCCTTGGATGCTTTGGGTTTGGCGGTTTTGGAACCGGGTGCGGCGTTGGTCGAGTTCGAGTCCGCAGGCTTGGTCTTCTTTTCTTTCGGTGGCTTGGTTTGGTTTTTGAGCTTCACGGCCACGTTATTAAGTCCGCGCACGAAGAGGATCGATTCTTCTCGGCTCATGTCCGGTGTGAAGACAATGACTCCTTGGTCGAGAGCTCGGCGCATGAGCGGGGCGGCGATCCAGCGGTTGAAGACATTGGTGCCGTTCGACCACCGCGCGGCGATGACGAGTCGCTGTCCCTTGGCGGCCACGGAGTTCATGTGCAGCACCATGGATCCGCGTTGGACGAAGTCGACGGCGATCGAGAAGGACTGATCTCGCTGCTCGACGAGGGTGGCCCGTTTTACATCCCGCTCATCCAGCACGGCTTCGCGCTGGACGGTCATCTCTACGGGATCGCTGCGACCCACGATGGCTTTGTTGACCCCGAGGGTTCCTAGTTCGCTGGCTCGGCCGGAGAATTCGATGACCTCGCGGTAGACGCGGATCTGCGCCATCTGCTTGGCTTCGAGTTTCTTTTTCTGTTCCAAATCCTTCTCCAGCTTCTTTTCTTCTGGGGTGGCGCCATGGACTCCCCAGCACAGGATCAAGGCAGCCAGACTGAGAAAGAGGTTGAAGCTGCTGCGCCGCTCTTTCATCTTCCCGCCCAAGAGTAGAAACATCTGCGAAAGTAAATCCGAGCTATGGGACAACAATCCAACAAAATTCAGAAGCGCGCCCGCCGCAATGCCTACATGATCCGACGGAAAGATGCCGCCAAGTTGGCAGCGAGCGCTCCGAAGAAAAAAAAGTAACCGCGAGTTCCGCCCTCTGGGCGTAACCCACAGGCCATCCGCAAGGGTGGCCTTTGTTGTTTTTAAGGGTCTCGTCCGCGAGGGTGGCTTTGGGGCGGTGTTGGTTGTAAGGTGTCGGGAAATGAGTTTTCCCTCCCTGTACTGCGGCATTGGCGACGAAGCCGGAAACTTACTGGAGTCTCAGATAGCGGCAGCCCACGAGTTGGGTTGGAAGCACATTGAGGCCCGCAACATCACGGTGCCGGGCTTTCCTAAGTCCAATCTCCACGATCTCCCGGACGCGGCTTTCGATTCGGTGGAGCAGGCTCTGAGCGCGTCTGGGTTGTCGATTTATTGCTTCGCTTCCACGATCGGGAACTGGGCCAAGAGTGTCGAAGATCCCTTTGCGATCACTCTGGCGGAGGTGGAGCGCGCTATTCCTCGCATGCAGCGTCTGGGTTCCAAATACGTGCGTGTAATGAGCTACAAGGTCCGAGATGGCGCCGACCTGATGGAGGAGGAGCGTTTCCGTCGGATGCGGGAGGTGACTCAGCGTTTTCTCGATGCGGGTATTCAGCCGTTGCATGAAAACTGCATGAACTATGGGGGGATGAGTTGGCGGCATGCGCTGCGGTTGTTGGAGGCGGTGCCGGGATTGAAGTGGGTTTTTGATACGGCCAATCCGGTCTTCAATGCCGACCGAACAGGGGTAGCGCCTCATCCTCGGCAGGATCCGTGGGAGTTCTGGACTCAGGTTCGCGATGTCTCGGAACACATCCACATCAAGGATGCTCGTTGGTGCGATGCTAAGAATGACGCCGACTATCACTGGCCTGGAGAGGGGGATGGTGCGGTGGTGCGAATTTTGGAGGATGCTTGTCGGCGCGGTTATTCCGGGGCCTTGAGCATCGAGCCTCACATGGTCGCGGTGTTCCATGATACCAGTGGCGTGGCGGTGCCTCCGTCCGATGCGGCGTTGAAGGCCAATTTTGTGGAGTATGGCCGGCGTTTGGAGCGGCTAGTTGAGGGAGTTCGGGTGATGCCTTCGGATCAGTGAGTAATGTGGGGCTCTGTTGGGGCTGGCGTGTGTGCGTGGGTGAGCGGCCGCTGCTGCTTGGGCGCTCGGTGGTTTTCGGGGACAGGCTGCAAGGGGCTGGGGGCGTTGATGTTTTTTGCCCGCCGGATGTAGTCC
>JBDKKQ010000376.1:0-2939 GCA_039796015.1 Verrucomicrobiota bacterium | reverse complement strand
GACACACGGCCTTGAGGAACATCCTTGTTGACCACATAGACCCCGGGGGCGGCCGGCTTGAGATTGGTCGGGATCGGCGGCGGGACTTCTCCTGGGAACGGCCAATCAGCGAAGAGTTTTTCCAGTGCCTGAACCATGGCGGTGCGATCGAAGTCGCCGCTGACAGCCACGGTGAAATTGGTCGGATGGAACCAGCGTCGATGGAAGGCTTGGAGGTCTTCGCGTTTCAGGGAGTTGACGCTGGTCGAGGTGGGTTGGCGTGCGGCCCAAAATTGATTCCCGTAGCTGAGGGATTCCAGTTCGCGGGCCTCGATGGAGGAGGAATCGTCGTTGCGCTGCTGGAGTGCTTGGAGGGTTTGCTGGCGTTGGAGTTCGAGCTTGTCGGCCTGGAACCGGGGTTGGGTCAGCACCTCGCGCAAGAGCGACAAGCCTTCCGGCAAATCCTTGGAGAGGAGATTCAGGCTCACCATGCCAAGGTCGTCACCGATGGACGCAGCCATTTGAGCCGCCAGGAAAGCCAAGCGTTCGTCCAAGGCCTCTGCTGTCTTGGTGGCGGTTCCGCCCCGCACCAGCAATCCGCCGGTGAACGCGGCCAGGCCTTCTTGCCCCACTGGGTCGAGGTAGGCGCCAGAGCGCACCAAAATGGAGACCGTCACCAGAGGCAGTTCCCGATCCGGAACCACATACGCCACGGGTCCGGCCTTCAGGGCCACTCGGTACTGGCGGGGATCCGGAGGTTCGTAGTTCAGGCCTGGAAACTTCAGGGCCTCCGGCCGAGGCGGGATGGCCGGAAGAGTGTCCGCCGACAACGCCACAGTCAGGGCTAGGAGCGCCAAGTGCCGAATCAACATAGGGAGACCATCCTCAGTGGGTGAGGCTTCGGCAAGCCCCTCTCGAGAGCCGGTCAACTCACCCGATGGATCCGGTGGGTCTCGGAGCGACCCGCCAAGTCGATCTTCACCGAATCGCCCTGCCGGTGACCGATCAATTGTCGGCCTAGGGGGGACTGCGGCGTGATCACCATGACCTCTTGACCATCGACTGTGACTTCCGTGCCGCCGGCCCGAGGCGCCAGCAAGTAGGCGGACAGGATACCGCGACGTTCGGTCTCCACATAGGCCCCAAGGTCGATGGGGTTTTCCGTGGTGAAGGGACGCTGTGTCATCATCCGAATTTGTTGGATCGAGGCTTCCAATTCGCCCACTTGGCGCGCTTGTCCGCGGGCCAAGTATGAGGCTTCAAGACCGCGCGTGTCGTACTTGTTCTCTGCCTTGCTTTGCTCGTGGGTGGCCTCGGCCCGTGCCGCACTCGCAGCCTTGAGGTAGAGCGAAATGTCCACGGTCAGTTTTTCAACGATGTGCTGAATGAGGATCGCTTTGTTCATGGGTCTCGGCGCCGGGTGAGAAAATGATGACCGAAGTCTCAGCGGGGGAACGGAGATTGCCGGGTCTCCCTTGGGAAAGAAACTCTATCCCCGGCCATTGATCTCGGTAGGCTATGGGCGTTATGAGCCATTCCGCTCCCAATTCAACCATGGCTGTGTTTCTCGATCTAGAGAACATCGCCCTTGGAGCCCGTGATGCGCGGTTTCCACGGTTCGACATCCAGAAGGTGTTGGAGCGTCTCCTGCTGAAGGGCCACATCGTGGTCAAGAAGGCCTACTGCGATTTCGACCGCTATAAGGAATTTAAGCGAGACCTCCACGAGGCCGCCTTCGAGTTGATCGAGATCCCGCACTTGCGCATGTCCGGCAAGAATTCGGCCGACATCCGCATGGTCGTGGATGCCCTCGACCTTTGCTACACGAAGGGGCATGTCGATACGTTCGTGATTCTCAGCGGCGATTCAGACTTTTCCCCGTTGGTGTCCAAGCTCCGAGAGAATGACAAGACCGTGATCGGTGTCGGGGTGAAGAACTCCACCTCGGATCTCTTCATCAACAACTGCGACACGTTCATTTACTATGACGATTTGGTCCGCGTGACGCCGTCCCGATCCCGAGTCCGCCCCAAGGCGCCGGCGCCGGTGGCGACCACCGGTCTTTCGTCCGCGTCCTCCGCCAAGGCGGCGCCTGTGTCCGCGGTGGAAGCCAAAGCCTCCCTGCTAGAAAAGACGTTCGACCAGGTGGTCGAGACCGTAGAAGACCTCGCCGAAGAGCGGGACGAAGACGACGTCATCTGGGGCTCGATGATCAAGCAGGCCATCAAGCGCCGTAATCCGGGATTCAACGAACGGGCCTGCGGGTTCCGCTCGTTCAACGATTTGCTCATCGAGGCCAAGAAGCGTGGACTCATCGACATGGAAGCCGACGCCAAGAGCGGCGGTTATGTGGTGCGTGCGATTCCCTGAGAAGGTGTTCATGCAGTTGCGTTGCAGGCGAGGGCGGCTGGCTTCCATGCTCGCTGCTGGCTGGTTAGCCGTCGCTGATGCGGGAGCCGCAGAGCCCTCCTCCCGAATGGAGCGCACCGTGTTGGCCGAAGGGCTGCGCGAGCCCATCGCCCTCGATGTGGCGACCGATGGACGCGTGGTTTTGGCGGAACGTCGGGGCCGGATCGCTGTCTGGAATCCCCGCAGTGACCGCCTGGAAACCGTTGGTGTATTGAGCGTCTTTTCCGGCCCGGAGGATGGATTGTTGGGGTTGGCCCTGCATCCAGGGTTCTTCACCAATGGGTGGGTTTTCTGTTACCACGGCACGCCGGGAGTTCTGGAGAATCGCTTGTCCCGCTTCACCTTGCGTGGAGACGGTGTCTTGGATTTGGCTTCGCAGCGCATCCTACTGCGAGTACCCACACGCATCCCCAAGCCCAATCATTCGGGCGGTGGGTTGGCCTTCGACGCTGCGGGGTGCCTTTACTTGGGCACTGGCGACTACACGTATGCGGACCGCTCGGAGGGCTTCGCTCCCTTAGACCATCGCCCGGGTCAGGAACTCAACGATT
>JBDKKQ010000375.1:0-6336 GCA_039796015.1 Verrucomicrobiota bacterium | reverse complement strand
TTGAGGCGGTGGCCAAAAAGGCGGGTACGGTGATTCGCCTCGGCTACTACGAAGACGAGACAGCGGCCTTGGCGACCTGGCATCTGGCTGGAACCCACTTCCTCGAGTCTTGGGGCGATGCTCGCACGGCCGACGGAACCGTGGTGCCGGTTCAACCGCTGGTCGAACCGCTCTTTGGTGGCCTGACAGAGCTCGAAGTGCTGGCGCGTCTCTTAGGTGAGTCGAAGGTTTCGCCCTATGACATCGTCCGCGAAACCCTGAAGGGTTTGGGCGCGACCGATGACGCCGCTTGGAAGCGTTTCTTGCACGACGGTTTCCTGACGGACAGCGCCTCTGCGGCCGTGTCCGCCTCAGTGAATACCTCGGCCGCCGCGTCGGTTTTGGCCGCTCACAAGCCGTTCTCCGGTGACATCGAAGTGGTGCTTCATCGCGATGGCTCGGTCGATGATGGTCGTTTCGCCAACAACGGCTGGCTCCAAGAGATGCCGGACTCCATCACCAAGGTGACTTGGGACAACGTGGTCATGATGTCCCAGAAGACCGCCAAATCTCTGGGGTTGCCCACCAAACGTTCCGGCAAAATCCCTGACGACTTGAGTCCAGCCGAGGCGGCCGACGCCAAGGATGGTCAGTACGATCAACCCGTGGTGAAGATCACCGTGGGTGGTCACAGTGTCGAAGGTCCGGTCTGGATCCAACCGGGTTTGGCCGATGGAACCGTCGCGCTGGCGCTGGGTTACGGACGCCGAGTTGTGGGTCGCGTGGGTCGCGGAGTAGGCTTCGATGCCTACGGCCTCTTCCAGTCCACTTCTCGTCATCTCACCGCCGGCAAGGTTGAGAGGGTTTTCCGCAAGCATCGCTTGGCGGTGACCCAAGAACACGGCCTCATGGAAGGTCGCCCGGTTATTCGCGAGGCGCATCTCGAGCAGTTCAAGAAGAGCCCCAAGTTCGCCCAGAACATGGATCTCGAGGCGCATTTCCCGGGCTACGTTCCCTTCAAGGAAGAGACCGACGGGCGCAACGCCGAGAAGCGTCCCCAAAATATTTACGAGCACCCCTACGATCAGAATCCGGAGACGGCCTCGAAGATTCATCAGTGGGGAATGGTCATCGATCTGCAAACGTGCGTCGGCTGCTCGGCCTGCGTGGTGGCTTGTCAGAGCGAAAACAACATCCCCATCGTCGGCAAGGATCAGGTGGCCCGTGGCCGCGAGATGCACTGGATGCGCATCGATCGCTATTACAGCCACAATCCGGATGCCGATGTGAACGCGGAGTTGGCCGCGGAGGATCCGCAAATGGCGATCCAACCGATGTTCTGCCAGCATTGCGAAGCAGCCCCCTGCGAAAGCGTCTGCCCGGTGAACGCGACCGTTCACGACGAAGAGGGTATTAACGCAATGGCCTACAACCGCTGCATCGGCACGCGGTACTGCGCCAACAATTGCCCCTATAAGGTTCGTCGCTTCAATTGGTTCGATTTCAACAAGCGCGAAAGCGACTACGGTGCGGCTCAAGACCAGCACTTGGTCAACACGGGCAACCTCTACAAGGGGCCGCTCGGGGTGAACCGCAATACGGAACCGGAGTGGGAGATCATTAAGTTGGTCAAGAATCCGGATGTCACGGTCCGTATGCGCGGCGTGATGGAGAAGTGCACGCTGTGCGTGCAGCGCATCCAGCAAGGCAAAATTGCTCAGAAGGTCAAGGCGGGCAACAGCGGCGACGTGGCTGTGCGAGATGGCGCCATTAAGACCGCCTGCCAACAAGCTTGCCCTGCGGACGCCATCGTCTTCGGCAACATGCTCGACGCCCAGAGCGAGGTCGTGAAAGCCAAGGCGAGCCCCCGGAACTATTCGGTCCTCGGCTTCTTGGATACCCGTCCTCGAGTCACTTACTTGGCTCGTGTGCGTAATCCGAACCCGGTGATTCTGGACCTCGAGAAGCGCAAGACACCCGACAGTCAGCGCGACTACGAGCGTTTCCGTCACGAGTCCCCATTTCAAGAACACTCACATGGTCACGATGCCTCGCATCAATCCGCGACTCAGGCGGGGAAAGGAGCGGTCTAATGGCTAGCCCTGGAAAATCTGTCGCCGTCAAGGCACCTGAACCGCCGGCCGAACTGGTCCGCGAGTCTTTGGTTCTCAATAACCGATCTCTCGGTTGGATTACCAATGCCATCGCGGGGGTTTGCGAAAAACCCATGCCGATTTGGTGGTGGCCTGCCTTCATCGTCTCGGTGGGTGGCATGCTCACCATGTTCTCCCTCATCGCCTACCTGGTCTCGACCGGTGTTGGCGTGTGGGGTCTCAACCATCCAGCCGCCTGGGCCTGGGATATCACCAACTTCGTGTTCTGGATCGGCATCGGCCACGCAGGAACTTTGATTTCAGCGGTGCTCTTCTTGCTCCGACAGAAATGGCGCACCTCGGTCAATCGGGCCGCAGAGGCCATGACCATCTTCGCGGTGGCTTGCGCTGGCATCTTCCCGGTTTTCCACACGGGTCGTGTCTGGTTCGCTTTGTTGCCGGGTTACCTACTCCCGGCTCCCAATGCCAACGCGATCTGGCCACAGTTCCGCTCGCCGTTGCTGTGGGATGTGTTCGCGGTGTCTACTTACGGTACGGTCTCGCTGTTGTTCTGGTATGTGGGACTCATCCCTGACCTAGCCACCTTGCGTGATCGCTCAAAAGGGGTGATGCGCCGTTTTTTCTACGGACTGTTCTCGCTCGGTTGGACCGGCTCCAATCGCCATTGGAGCAATTATGAGAAGGCTTACCTCCTCTTGGCTGGTCTGAGCACGCCGTTGGTGTTGTCGGTGCATTCTATTGTGTCGTTCGACTTCGCCGTCTCCGTCGTTCCTGGTTGGCACACCACCATCTTCCCCCCGTACTTCGTGGCCGGGGCGATTTTCTCGGGCTTCGGTATGGTGCTCACCTTGCTGATCCCGCTGCGGTCCCTCTTCAAGCTCGAAGACATCGTGACCCTTCGCCACGTAGACCTCATGTGCAAGGTGCTCTTGGCCACCGGATCCATCGTTGGATACGCCTACGGCATGGAGTTCTTCATCGCCTGGTATGGCGGTAGCCCTTACGAGCTTTACGCCTTCAAGAACCGCGCTTTTGGTCCTTACTGGTGGAGTTATTGGGCCATGATCTCGTGCAACGTAATCAGCCCGCACTTCTTCTGGTTTAAGAAACTTCGCACCAGCGTGGTTTTCGTTTGGATCGTATCCATCTTCGTGAACATCGGCATGTGGTTTGAGCGGTTTGTGATCATTGTGACCTCGCTCCACCGGGATTATCTCCCCTCGAGCTGGGGTTACTTCACCCCGAGTTGGGTCGACATAATGACCTTCGTCGGCAGCTTCGGTCTCTTCATGACGCTGTTCTTGTTGTTCATTCGCTTTCTGCCGGTCATCGCGATCAGCGAAGTCAAAGGCGTGACGCCTCAGGCAGATCCCCACCATCCGCTCGGTGGCGCCAAGGGACACCACTAATTCAAAGACCCCTGTCCATGAATTCCAATCGTTCCAAGCCGCACGGTCTTCTGGCCGAGTTCCACACGGCTGCGGATATTTTCGAAGCGGCGATGCGTTGCCGTGATGCCGGATTCACCAAGTGGGATGTTTACACCCCATTTCCGATCCACGGCATGGATGAAGCCATGGGGCTTCGCAAGTCGCCCGTGGGGTGGTTCACCTTCTGCGGTGGTTTCACCGGGTTCTTCACCGGGATGACCATGATCTGGTACATGAACAAGTTCGACTACCCCTTGGTGGTCGGCGGCAAGCCCCTCTTCACGCCGTTGTACGCGTTCCCGGTCAGTTACGAGATGACCATTTTGTTGAGTGCCTTCGGGACGCTCTTCGGCATGTTCTTCCTGAACCAATTGCCCAAGTTCTACAACCCGCTCTTTAAGAACGAGCGGTTCAAGAAATCAACGGATGATCGGTTCTTCCTCTGCATCGAGGCAACCGACCCGAAGTTTGGAACGGACGTGACCCGCACCTTCCTGACCGAAAAATGTCACGCTGCGGTCGTTGAACTCGTGGAGGACTGAATGCGCACCTTCCTGAAATACTTTTTTACCGCCTATGTTCTGGCGGTGGCCCTCGTGGTCGGAATCGCTGGTTTCCGCGGTTCCAAGAGCACCAAACCCCCGTTGGAGGTTTTCCCCGACATGGATCGACAGCCCAAGCTGCGTCCACAAACCACCACCAAGTTTGCCGCCTGGTCTGACGGACAAACCTCGCGTCCCCATCCGGCTGGCACCGTTTCTCGTGAGTCGAATTGGGAAGAGAATGCCTTCAACACCGGTCGTCAGGCGGGCACGGTGGTCGAAGTAATGCCCCTCGAGGTGACTGCTGCGGTGCTCAAGCGGGGGCAGGAGCGCTATTCGATCTACTGCCAACCCTGTCACGGAGTTCTTGGTGATGGTAAGGGAATCACCAGCAAGTACGGAATGGGCAACACGGCCAGCTTGCATCAAGAGCGTCTGATCAAGACTCCGGACGGAGATATCTTCAACACCATCGGCAACGGCAAGAACACGATGATGGGATACGCCTCGGTGATTCCTGTCGCCGATCGGTGGGCCGTGGTGGCCTATGTGCGGACGCTGCAACTGAGCCGCCTCGCCTCAGAATCTGAAATCCCGGCAGCAATCCTGCCCACCATCAAGTAAGGATCCATGAACGCATTTTCACGACAAACCAAGTCTTGGATGGCTCTGGGTGGGGTGGTGGCCGTTGTTGCCATTGCCTTGTTCGGTACCCTGTCCACCTTGGGCGCCGATGCCGGTTCTGCCGCCCACTCCGCTCAAGAGGTGGCCCACGGTGCGGCTAGCCACGGTGCGGCCGACCATGGGCACGCCGACCATGGGCATGCCGCTGTCTCCGTCTTTTCCCTCAAGCAGATCGCGCATAGCTACCTCACGGCCTACATGTTTTGCTTGAGCCTGTGTGTGGGTTCTCTGTTCCTCACCCTGGCGCACCATTTGTTTGATGCCGGTTGGTCGGCCTCCATTCGTCGGGTGACCGAGACGGTCGCCAGCTTGCTCTTTCCCTGGATGCTGATCCTGGCCTTGCCGATCATCGGCTTTGCTTGGACGGGCAATCTCCATGCGTGGTTTAAGATTAACCCGGCCGACGATCACGCGCTCGACGTCAAGAAGGTGCTCTTCAACCCCATGGCGTTCACCGTCCTGGTGCCGGCTCTCATTACGGTGCTCGGTCTCTTGGCTCGCCAGATCCGTGCGTGGTCCATCGCTCAAGATAAAGACGGTGCGGCCCATTGGACGAGCAAGTCTCGGAAGCTGTCCGCCGCCGGTATCTTCCTCTTCGCCTTCGGGGTGACACTGCTGTGCTTCCTCTTGATGAAGTCCTTGCAGCATCAGTTCTTCAGCACGATGTACGGCGTGTACTACTTCGCGGGCAGTGTCTGGACCACGCTCATCACGTTGTATTTGTTGACGATGTGGTTGGCTCAGCCGGGTCGCCCTCTTGAAAAAGTGTATTTCAAGCGCCAGCAGCAAGATTTGGCAGTGCTGTTCTTTGCTTTCACCGTTTTCTACGCCTACATCCACTTCTCGCAGTACTTCCTCATTTGGAATGCCGCCCTTCCAGAAGAAACCTTCTGGTACGTTCGCCGCGAGGTGGGTTCCTGGAAGTGGGTCGGAATGCTCATTCTGTTTGGGCACTTCTTCGTGCCGTTCCTGCTGCTGCTCAATCAAGACATTAAGCGCAACATGGCGGTGATGATTCCTGTCGGTGCCTGGGCTTGGCTCATGCAGTACGTTGACATGACCTACAATGTGATGCCGGTCCTTCATCCGGAGGGACTGCACCTGACCTTATGGGATCCGATCTTCTGGATTGGCATGTCGGTCGCGTTGGGTCGGCTCTTCTGGTTCGAATATCGGAAGAATCCCCCGTATCCGCTCAAGGATCCGCGGCTCCTAGAAGCCATCGTCCACCACGAGGTGCCGGCTCCTGGCGCGTCTGCCGCACACTAGAGAACCAGAATCTTCCTGACATGAGTTCCTCGAATTGCTGTTCCCCAACGTCCAAGACGATTCTCGCCTATCTCGTAGGCGGGGTGGGTTCTTTCTTGATCATTGGTGCGCTGGCTTGGTTGGTGGTACGAGAGCCCGTCTCCGCCATTGATGCCGAGCGGGTCGCCCAGCGAGTCAAGTTCCGCACTGAGGTAGAAGCTTCTAGTTCACCCAAGGTCACAGGTTATGCCTTGGATACGGATGCCTTGGCCAAGGGCAACAAGGTCTATCACGTTCCGATCACTCGGGCTTTGGAGATCGCTGCCCAAGATTTCAAAG
>JBDKKQ010000374.1:0-6288 GCA_039796015.1 Verrucomicrobiota bacterium | reverse complement strand
AATCCATCGCGCTCCATCACCAGAATTGGCTCCAACGAAAACGCCAACCCAACCCTCATCCAGTGCCCGACTTGGAAAAATTCATGATCTTCAGCCTCCGCCCGTTGCGGGGTATGTCCGGCACCGCCAGAGGCTAGCGAAGTTTGCAGATCCCCAAAATTCACCACTGCATGCGTCGATTGATCGGAGGCCAACACATACTATACATCTATTCAGAGCCTGTCCCTTGGTTCAGAAATCGGCTTTCTTGGTGAAGGGGGTGCTGGTTGACTCTGCGTACGGATGAAGGTTCTTGTCGTTGGTTCAGGGGGGCGTGAGCATGCCTTGGTCTGGAAACTTGCAAAATCACCGCATGTCACAGAGTTAATCTGCGCACCGGGAAATGCAGGCACCTCTTGTGTCCTTCTCAGGTCAGGAAATCCCGCGACCAATATTCCGATTGCCGCAGATGCATTGGACGCTCTTCGCGACCATGCGATCCGACATAAGATCGATCTCACCGTCGTAGGACCAGACAGCCCGCTCGCCTTGGGTATCGTCGACCACTTTCAGGCTGCAGGTCTCCGAATCTGGGGGCCCAACCGCCGCGCAGCGCAATTCGAGTCTTCCAAGGCGTTTTCCCAACACTTCATGCTGCGTCATAAAATTCCGACTGCCCGGTCCGGAGTTTTTACAGATGCCCTTGCAGCACGACGATTTGCTGCAGAACTCGATGGTCACTGTGCGGTCAAAGCGGATGGGCTGGCTCTTGGTAAGGGAGTTTTTCTGACTCACAGCGTCTCGGAAGCCGAAAAGGCGGTGAATGACATGATGCTCCATGGCAGCTTTGGGGAAGCTGGTTCGCGGGTGGTCATTCAGGAACTCCTTGAGGGTATCGAGATCTCCCTCCACGCGCTGTGCGACGGAAAAACTGCACACCTATTTCCCACTGCCCAAGATCACAAGCGAATCTCCGATAACGATCAGGGTCTCAATACCGGAGGCATGGGAGCCTACTCCCCCTCTCCGTTTCTCAATGATGCTGACTTGGAGCGGGTTGGGCAGGCGATCCTGGGGCCATGGCTGGAGGGTTGCGCCGAAGAGGGTATCGACTTCAAGGGCCTACTATACCCAGGAGTCATGCTAACGGCTTCAGGCCCCAAAGTCCTGGAGTTCAATGCTCGGTTCGGGGATCCGGAGACTCAAGCTTACTTGCCTCGACTAGAAAACGACCTCGTAGAATTACTCAGTGCAAGTATCGATGGAACTTTGGACAAAACCCCCATCCGATGGTCGCCCCTCAGCAGTCTTTGCGTGGTGATCGCCAGCGCAGGCTATCCGGGCCCCAGTCCCAAGGGCTATCCAATCCATGGACTCAAGGGTCTATCGGGGCATCCCCAACTTGAGGTCTTTCACGCGGGCACGGCGCTCAAGGATGGCGAAGTTGTCACCGCTGGTGGACGCGTGCTGGGAGTCACTGCCTGGGCCCAAACACTGCACGAAGCCCAGCAGGCGGCTTACGCTGCGTGCGATCACATTTGTTTCGATGGAATGCAGTTCCGACGCGACATCGGAGCCAAGGGTCTGCGCCACTGACCGGGCCCCTCTCCAAGCATCTAGTTCGGTGACCTCTCTCGAGATCAGCCGATTCCGAGACCTCGGCGCCGAAAGGAATGTGGGGTACCTCGACACTGGCTGGTGCTGCTCCTCAACGCGGGAAACGAGCAACGGGACACCACCCCATCTCTGCCTGCCATCTTCCGTGTGTCCACAACCAGTGATCCCTACCTTAGGCCGTCCCTCGAACAGTCCTTAAGGTTTTTGCGGCGCGCTCCGATCAATTTAGAACGCTTCTATTGGGAATTAATTCGATCAACGGAAGAAGTCTGGAGGCCGAATGCCGAATATTTTTGAAGATGCCCATCTTCTCGATCATGCCAAGGTGACTGGCAACGCCATGGTCTTTGGCAATTGCCGTATTTTCGGCAATGCCCGGATCTATGGGGATGCTCAGATCTACGAGGATGCGTATGTCTCAGGAAATGCTCTGATCTATGCCGACGGCCGAGTTTACGGCACCTCACGAATCTATGGCGAAGCACAGGTCGCGGGTCAGGCCAGAATTTACGGAGACGCGCGGATATTCGGCAGCGGCTTTATTCACGGACAGGCCCAAATCCAAGGCACTGCTCAAGTCTGCGGGACCGCGCAGATCTTTGGCTCGGCCCGCATCTTCGGAGATGCATCTATCGCAGGGAATGCGCGGATTTACGGGAACGCCCGAGTTTCAGGAGATTCGCGGGTTTATGGCGACGTCCAAATCCGAGGGTTCGCTCTGATTGAAAGCAGCCAACACTGGTTTTCCTTCACCCAGGGCAATGAGACCATGAGCGTCTACCGCTCGTCACGCCCGGGCGGTTTCGAGATCAACATCGAGGGGCAGGAGGCCTCGATCGATCTCCTAGATGAATGTCTGGGTCGCTTCGTGCAGAAAACCATCGATTCGAACTTCGACTTGATCCAACAGAAAGGCGTGCCCTCTTCATCGCTCAGACGCTGAACCCGCCACCTTAACAAAACCCTAAACGATATTGATCGATCGCCAAGTTGCCGGACTTTCGTTTCAAGGCGACTGGGATGTTGCCGACACCAACGATACCGAGGCGATCCGGGCTTTTTCCTCAAGCTCTTCTCGATCTATCAGCAAGGTCATTCCCGCCTCAAAAGCCAAAACCCGGATTCCGTTTTGCGAACAGATGTCAATGGTTCGAGGTCCGATACAGGGGATGTCGAATCGCAAATCATGACCTGCCCGGGCAAGCTTGACCGCCACCGCGCCTCCAGATTTCCCGGCCAGCTTTCCTCCCCGTTCCAAACAGGCATCCGTTCCTTCGAAGCCTTCCACTGCTAGGGTGGTCCCTTCCTTGACGACCACCGTCTGACCAATCTCCAGGCGGGCAATTTCCTTCGCGATCCCGAAACCAAACCGGATGTCTTCCAGCGTCTTGGTTGGCAGGCTGGCTCCGGCGACATAACCCGGGCTGGGCATCCAGGATGACAACCAGGGCACCGCCGGAACCAATTCCACCCCGTCCTTGGCAAGCTCTTCGCCAATCGCTCCAAACAAGGTGTGGGCATTCTTCTCCTTGAGTCGCAATAAAAGGCTCATGGCGCGGAGATCCGGACGAACATCGAACAAGTTTCTGGGGGCTATCTGCCCCAGCATCACGCACCGATTAACACCCCGTGAGGTGAAGGCGCGGATCATTCGGGACAATTGGCCTACTTTAACCCACTCGAGCGAGGAGACCTCCTTCTCCAGCGCCGGATCGGTCTCCCCATCAAAACCAACGGCCACGACGGTCTCACCACGACGACGGGCCTCTCGGGCAAACAGGAACGGCAGGGACTTGCTTCCGGCAATCAGGCCAATCACGGAGTCAGTCTGCGCAAAATATCCCCGTTGGGAAAGTCAGGGCTCGAAGCTTGGATTGCATGGCCCATTAACAGGGAAATCGAGCCTGTCCCCATCGAAGGAGCCTGTCCCCTGCGCAAACGCTCGGAATCCAGCCAAATGTTAAACGCGATTTTAGGAAAACGATTCAAGGAGCCTGTCCCTCTTAGACGGACTCCGGGGCCTTTGTAAGAGGCGTCTCCACTTTTGGGCGACACCCTCAAAACACGTAGGTCTCGCCTCAGACAGGAGCGATCCCTCTGATGGGTCCCTCGGCTAAGCGAAGGCTTGGCGGAGCTTCCGGAAACTCTTTGGAACAGCGGTCTCGGACGGTTCCTTACCCTCCATCTCCAGGGAGACCCACCCTCGGAATCCCGCCTCGCGAAGGATTCCCGCAATGCGACGGTAATCGAGGTCGAGGGTGTACCACTCACCTCCGCCAGGATAATCCTTGGCTTGGACCATGACTGTCCGAGGCGCAATCCGACGAAGCCTCTCGTAGGGATTCTCCAGAAAGTTTCCCGTATCCATCAACAAACCGAAATAGGGGGAATCGATGGCTTCGGCTATCCGGAGCATCCCTTCCACGGTTCTGGTCAAACCCCAGTGGTTCTCAACGGCGAGGGTCACGCCTGCAGCAGCTGCATGAGGCAGGCATTGCTTAAGGCACTCGATGCACCATTGGAAACCCTGCTCCTCGGTATACCCCGGAAGTACTGGTTCCTCCCCGCGCGCCTTCATCAGGTCATCGAACGAAGCGATGGTGTTCCACCGGCCGGAGTTGATGCGGACACAGGAAACTCCGAGCAATGCGGCGATATCAATGCACTTGATCGTGTGTTCGACCTGTCTGCGTCGAACAGCCGGATCGGGATCGACAAAATCCTGATGAATGGAGAGGCATACCAGCGAGACGCCGTATCGGAAGGCCTGCTTTTTGAGGTCGGCCAAATAGGTCCGGTGCTGTGCAGTGAGCGGCTCCTTTTCGGGGATATCCATTTGACGGTGCAGGATATCCACCCCTTCAGCACCCAAGGCGGCAGCCCGTTCGATGACTTGGTGAATAGTCACTTTGGGATCTCGAAAATGCCAATAGGAGTAGGAGGCAATAGCCAGTCGGATCCGGGGCCCTATCGCCACCGGGGAAGCACCTTCAACCGGGGTAGAAATGGCTGATAATCCCGCCAGAGCGGCAGCGCTGGCACCGGTTGATCCCAGAAAACCACGCCTGGAGAGCGCTGAGAGCGAGGGGTTCATGGCGGGGAAGCTGCCGAGCCTGTCCCTGGAGAGCAATCGGGAATGAGACGACCTCTTGAGAGTCTCTTAGATACGGTAAGCCTGTCCCTCGGGATTATTAGATACGGTAAGCCTGTCCTGCCCCTCGGGATTAGACCTGAAATCGGCTTTCGATGGCTGGTTGCCTGAGTTTTTCGGGGCGAACGTGATCTTTCTGAGTCACCTCTGGACACTCAGAACTGATGACAGCGACCGAAGCGGAGCGATCCCGAAATACCCCATCAAACGCACCCAAGAGCCTGTCCCTGAGATTGCCCTCAAGAGCCTGTCCCTGAGATCGCCCCATCGAGCGCTTCGAACGGGTACACGCGATGAGATCCCATCATTCCATCGCGATGCTTTGCGACCTCCTCCAGGTCTCGCCCAGCGGGTTCTACGACTGGGATCGCCGCCGCCAGGATCCCGGGTTCCGTGCCCGCGAGGACCAGGCCTTGGCGGAGCAGATCACGGTCATCCATGCCGCAAGCCGCCAGACCTATGGCTCGCCCCGGATCGCCCTCGAACTCCGGGACCTGGGTGGCCGACATGGACGCAACCGAGTGGCCCGCCTCATGAAAAGCCGGGGCCTCTGTGGCCGCCAGAAGGGCCGCTACCGCGTCCGGACCACCGACAGCAACCACCACCACCCCATCGCTCCCAACCGCCTCGCCGAGGCGCCGGCCACCACTGCCCCCGACCAGATCTGGGTCGCCGACATCACCTACATACAGACCGACGAAGGCTGGCTCTATCTCGCCGGCGTCCTCGACCTCCACAGCCGCAGGATCGTCGGTTGGGCCATGAGCCCGGCCATCGACTCGGCACTCGTCCTGTCCGCCCTCTCCATGGCGGTCCTGCACCGCCAACCCCCTCCAGGTCTGCTCTTCCACTCCGACCGCGGCGTCCAATACGCCGCCGGGAACTTCCGGGCGGCCTTGAAAGCGGCCGGCTTGGTCGCCTCCATGAGCCGCCGGGGCAACTGCTACGACAACGCCGCAATGGAAAGCTTCTGGAGTACCCTCAAACTGGAACTGGTCTACCGCGGCAGGTTCACCAGCCACCGACACGCCAAATTCGAGATCTTCGACTTCGTCGAAGTCTTCTACAACCGCCAGCGCCGCCACACCTCCCTCGGCGGGCTCTCGCCCGCCCAGTTCGAAATCAAAAACAACTAACGTAGAACCCCCTTTTCTCTGTCCGTTTTATCGAAGCAGGCCCACTCCAGCGTTTCTTCCTTCTTCCAGATGAGGCCGCAGCAACTGAGGCCCACCAGAGTTGATTAGAATTCGTTTGGGCAACCGACAAGCTCAGGCCGGATCGATGATCCGCTGAGTTTCTGGGCTCAGTGGTTTTCAAACCGGCAGGTCTCATCAGTTTTCATACCGTCACTGACAAGCGACACATTAGCTCACTCCCGACTGCGCCAATAGACAGCCAATAGACAGCCAATAGACAGCCATAAGAGGCCGGAAGGAGTTAGAAAGGGCTTCACCACACTCAATCGCAGGCTATTTGATGGGGACGAGAAGAAGGTGAGGGTGCCGATTCATCGGAACACTCACACCTCTAGGCGCTGAACC
>JBDKKQ010000373.1:0-3324 GCA_039796015.1 Verrucomicrobiota bacterium | reverse complement strand
ACAGTGAGTGGAGCGGTGGCGTCCTTGCACTTTCCAGCGAAGGCACGGCGGGTGATTTGGCTGAGTATGGCCGGTGGTCCGTCGCATCTGGAAACCTTCGATCCCAAGCCCAAGCTGGCCGAGATGCACGGCAAGCCGATGCCCGAGTCGTTCACCAAGGGTAAGCAAATCGCCCAGCTCCAGGGGCAGAAGTTGGTTTGCTACGGACCGCAGTTGCCCTTTAAGCGCTTCGGAAAAGTGGGTGTAGAATTGTGTGAACTCTTCACCCAATTGGGCTCGGTGGCCGATGAGATTTGCTGGGTGCGTTCCATGACGAGCGAGGCCATCAATCACGATCCGGCCCACATGTTTATGAACACGGGCTCGCAAATTGCGGGTCGCCCGAGCATGGGTTCGTGGGTGACCTATGGATTGGGTTCCGAGGCGGAGAATTTGCCGGGTTTCGTGGTGCTGACCTCTCTTGGGCGTGGCGGCCAGAACCAACCAATCGCGGCTCGTCAATGGGCGCCCGGCATGTTGCCGAGTCGGTTTCAGGGGGTGCACTTGCGAGGTAAGGGCGATCCGGTGATGTACTTGGGCACCCCGCCGGGAGTCACCCGCGAAGGGCAGCACGAAGTGGTGCGGACGATCAACGATCTCAACCGGCAGCACGATGCCGTGGTGGATGACCCTGAGATCTCGACGCGCATCGCCCAGTACGAGATGGCCTTCCAGATGCAGGCCAGTGTGCCGGAGCTAATGAACACGGCGAGTGAGCCCGCCTCCATTCAGTCGCTCTATGGTTGCAAGCCTGGGGATGGGTCCTTCGCCTCCAACTGCCTCTTGGCCCGGCGGTTGGCCGAGCGTGGGGTGCGCTTCATTCAGCTGTATCACAAGGACTGGGACCATCACGGCGAGGTGAAGCAAGGGGTCGAGTTCAAGGCCGCGGAGATCGATCGGGCGTGTATGGCGCTCATCACCGACCTCAAGCAGCGCGACATGCTCAAAGACACGCTGATCGTGTGGGCCGGCGAGTTTGGTCGCACTCCGATGAGCCAAGGCGGCAGTGGGCGCGACCACCACAATGCTGGGTTCACCATCTGGATGTGCGGCGGCGGGATTCGTCCTGGGACGGTTTATGGGGCGACCGATGAGCTGGGGTATTCGGCGGTCGATTCACCGGTCGATGTGCACGATATTCACGCGACGCTGTTGCGGCAGTTCGGCATCGACCACACTCGATTGTCGGTGAAGTTCCAGGGCTTAGACGTGCGACTAACCGGCATCGCGGGTCGCGTCATCCAGGAAATCATCTGACCGTGGGGGTGGTCTTCATCGCCGTCGCGAAGAGTCGGGTTCCGGTGGCGACGTAGAGGGTGCCGTTGGCGGCCACGGCGGTGGCGCTGATGGGCGAACCCAGGGCCACGTGTCCTAGGAGGAGTTTTTCGCGGCTCAGGGCGAAGGTCCAGAATCCGCCGCGTCGGGTGCCGATATAAACTTTGCCGTCGGCCACCAGAGCCGAGGCCCAGACTTCGCCGTCCAATTCGTGGGTCCATACGCCTTTCCCAGTGACTGCATCAATGCAGTGGAGGGTGCGCATGGAGTCGGCGCAGAAGACGAGTCCGTTGGCGATGGCGGGGGTGCTCATGGTGTGGCGACCCAGCGGGTACGACCACAGGGTGTTGGAGGCGCTGACGTCGCCCTGTCCGCTGGTGCGTATGCAGCGAACCGAGGCTTCGTTTTTGCCCCAGAACCAATCGCCGCCACCGGCGACGTACATCCGGTCTCCGAGGGCGACGGGCATTCCGTAGATATTGCTGGGACCTTCGCGTCGGTTGTTGAGGAAGCTTCCGACGTTGGTCTTGGGTCCGCTGGGATCGAAGTCAAAGCGCCAGGGGTTGGTCAGGATGGACGGTTCGGTCGAGGTGTTTCCGGGGCGGTAGGGATCAAAGCCGTAGACGACGCCGTCGCCGCCGGCGAAGAGGATACGTGGCTGGCCGTTGACGGTGGTGAGGGAGGGGGAGGACCAGGTGCAGTGGAAGATGCGTGGGGCGATGCCGAGGCCGTCCTGGGCGACCCAGCGGCCGGTGCGTTTGTCGAGCACCACGAGGCTAGGGGCCTTGGGTGTACGGATGACGCGGTGGGTGTTGTCTACGCCGGTA
Organism: Verrucomicrobiota bacterium; assembly: GCA_039796015.1. GTDB lineage: Bacteria > Verrucomicrobiota > Verrucomicrobiia > Limisphaerales > UBA9464 > SXXZ01. The sequence continues at coordinate 1,183 of JBDKKQ010000373.1, read as the reverse complement.
CTGGTGTTGATGTAGAGGTAGTCGCCATGGATGAGGATAGAGCTATGGGCACCGTCATGGGACCAGATGCCGGCCTCCCGGGTGAGGTCGAAGGACCAGAGGATGTCGGCGTCGGGCACGGCCGCGGGGATGGGGATGGGTAAGGCGTTGGTGCCGCGAAGGTTGAGGTAGGCGGCTTCGTCGAGGAATGGGCCTTGGTTGCCATTGGCTTGGCCGCGGAGGTCCAAGCATTGAACGACGCCGCGATTGTCGACGAGGTAGACGCGGTCGCCTTCGACGGTGACCGGCGAGGCCATGCCGGTCTTGGGCCAGTCGTGATAAATATCCTCTTCGCGCTTGGGGACGGCCAGTTGCCATTCGAGAGCTCCGGTGGCTTCGGAGAGGCAGAGCAGGATACCGCGATCGCCGGTACGGCGGGAGTCGCGGGGGAGTTCGTTGTTGGTGCCGATGAAGACGCGCCCGTGGGCGATCACGGGGGTGGAGTGGGATTCGGTTCCGGAGGCACCCAGGGGAACGCTCCACCGGATGTGGGTTCCGTTGGTGGGATTGAAGGTGGCCGGGAGGTTGACCTCGGGTGAGGTCATGTTCCGTGACCAGGCCTCGCCGAACTGCGGGCGATCAGCGGCCTGAAGGGACATCAGGGCCGCGAGGGTAATGACTGCGCAGGCACGGGAGAACATGGGTGTAAACTTAGGGCAGGGTGCGCACCGACGAAACACCTATCGGTTGGCCGCAGGGTCGGTCCCACCTATTTACACAAAAGGGGACACTCTTGCTTATTTTTAGGGAATGGCCTGCGGGCCCCGAAGGGAAGCGTTTTTTGGGTGCGCTATTAGGTAGGGCTCCGCGGGGCCGATCCTGCGCGCGCAGGGAAGCTCGGGGGAGGATGAGCTTTCGCGCTGCGCGCGAGGGGGAGGGTTTGATCGCTTCCAATGCTTGCTCCGGTCCGGTCCCGCTCTGCTGCGGAGTACGGTGGATTCGAGGGTTCCAGCCACGGTCTACACCGAGTGGGCTTGCGGGTTGTGGGTGAGGGGCGCGGATTTCTCATGTTCCTTGAAAGAATCCGGTCTCGGTCGACGAAACCTCTCCTGAATATGAACGCATTCGACCCTACTGTTCCGTTGAAAGACGTCATCGATCGACTCCTGGAGTCCTTCCTCCATTTAAACTTCCCTTGGATTGC
>JBDKKQ010000372.1:0-4389 GCA_039796015.1 Verrucomicrobiota bacterium | reverse complement strand
AGCCCTATTCTGGTGCGCAACCCGGCCTTTTACGACCGCGGCAGCGCCCCGTCAGGGTTAGTAGCACTCGACGGAGTGTTCCAACCGACCCTCGTGCGGTTTAGTTCACCGCAAATGCTGGCCCAATTCTCGGTAACACTGGACAAGGACACCTACGGAGACCCCGGTGCGATGATTGAGTTCTACCGAGTCAGTTCCACTGGCAACACCTTGCTGGCGTCCATTCCGGCCAATCAAACGAGCCCCGGATTCACCGCCGCCTTGGCGGCACCGATCAGCGGCGTCGACATGGTGCTGCTGCCTTCGGGTGCCTTGTACGACAACATCCAGTACTCATCCGTCCCTGAGCCCAGTTCTGTAGCCCTCAGCCTCGTAGGATTGGCCGGGTTCGGAGCCCTCCTCTTCCGGCGCCGCGCTTCAGTTCAACGCTAAAGCCCTCAGCGGATTTTTAAGACCGTTTTTTAAAATCACCCCTCGTCGCACCCCTGCGGCGAGGGGCTTTTAGTTTTGAGGGATATCCGGTGCCAGACCGCGCTCGATCTCGGCACGAAATGTCACCGTTCTGTTTCCTGAGCGTCATGCCCGTGTGACGCGTCGGCCCAAAAATATAAATTCTACAATGGGTCTAGATTCCTCTCTCTTGCTCAACGAAGGGCGCCTCAACCGGGGCGAGGAATGGGACTTTCCGGGTTCAGGCTGGACCTTCCTGTGGCTCATATCCGGAGACGCGTACCTGATGGGTGAAACACCGAGCCAGGCGCTGTCGACCGGAATGGTCGCGATCCATGGCGGAAACTGTTTACTGAGGCTGCGGGCCAGCCAACTGGGCAGCCTCGCGTTTCGTTGGTTTCGCCTAGATCCGACCACACTCTTCGGGGTCTTTACACTGTTGGAGCGTCGCCGGATCGACCATCCGGATCAAATCAACCCCTCCCTGCCCTGGGTTCTCAACCGGGACAATCCTGCCGCCGAGCGCTTCACTAAAACCCACATCTCCCACGACACCGGATCGCTGGAGCAGCGGGCTCGGTTGTTGGAGTTGGTGTCCACGGTCCTGTCTCCTCCAGCCTACAAGTCCTCCATACCGGTGGGTTCACCACGGGATGCCGGGGATCGACTGGAGGAACTGCTTCACCAACTCACCGACGCGCAATTAATGTCCATGCCCGTCGAAGAATTAGCCCGCCGTTGCCACTGTGAGACCCGACGTCTGCTGTTAATTTACCGGGAGCGTTTCGGTGGCAGCCTGCCGGGACAACAGAGGGAATGGCTCAAAGTGAAGGCCTGTTCGATGCTGGCCCAAGCCGACTCAGACATCGCCTCGGTGGCCAAGGCCTGCGGCTACGACGGTGCAGACGCCTTTCGGGCGTGGTTCCGGAGGCAGTTCGGAATGGCACCCACTCAGTGGCAACAGCAGCAGGCATCTCAACGTTCCAGCACCGGTTCCACGACGATCGGGTAACGGATTCGATTGCCGTTCGTCGCGCATTTGTCACAAACACGACAAACTGCCGCCATCTGCATCAGCAAAGGTTGCCGGGTATGAACGCTTCGATCCGCCGGATCACCGTACTCGCCGCCGCCTGCGCCGCCGCCGCATGGATGGTCGGCTGCGCCTCTTCCTCGGCCAAGCTCAACCATCTCTCCCTCGGTATGTCTCGCGACGAAGTCGTGAAGACTCTGGGCCGCCCGGACGGCGTTTCGGCCCAGGGCGACGTGGAGTTCCTCACCTACAACCTCCTCAACAAGGGTGTCGGTGACATGAAGGAATTCGTGGTGCGCATCCAGAAGGGCTCCGTCGAGTCCTTCGGCGAACGATCCAACTTCGGATCCAGCCTCTTCGGAACGAACGCGCCCGCTGGGGCCACCGCGAAGTAATCGCCCGAGCACCCTAAACTTTTTCAACGAGAGACCGATCGATCATGGACCCGTTCCAACCCATCCTCGCCAACGCCCTCACCTTCGCTTTCGAGAAGGCCACGATCGAGGGTAAGATGACCATCTCGGCCCTGATCCTGGTATCGATGGTCTCCTGGTCGGTGATCATCACCAAAGGTCGTCAAATCTTGAAGGCCCGCGCCATGAGCAGGAAGTTCCTGGCCGCCTATCGGGAGTCCAAGGATCCGATGGCTCTCTTCCGCGACAAGCGAGAGTTTTCGGGAGCACCGGCCTTCGAGGTCTACGCCTCAGGTTGCGGTGAAGTGGAGTACCACCTGGAGAACAACCCGGTGACCGTGAAAGGCAAGAAACGCATTAGTGTCGAATCTTTCCAGTCGGTTCAAGTGGCCTTAGAGCGGTCGGTCAGCGCCGAGGCGTTGTCGCTCGAAAAGGGCATGATCATCCTGACCACGGCCGTTTCGGGCGGTCCCTTCATCGGTCTTCTCGGCACGGTCTGGGGTGTTATGGAAACCTTCTCCGGTATCGCGATGGCGGCCAGCGCGAGCCTCACTGCGATGGCCCCGGGTGTCGCGGGTGCACTCATCGCCACGGTCGTCGGTCTCTTCGTGGCTATCCCTGCGATGTTCGCCTACAACCTGATGATCACCGCCATCCGCGGCATCACTCAGGAGCTCGACAACTTCAACTCCGAGGTGATGACCGACCTGGAACACCAGTACGTCGACAACCGTGCTTTGGCGGATGAAATCGCCGACGCGCTGCGAAACATCACCTTCGGTCAGCAGGCTCAAAATCCGACCCATCGCCCATGAGCGCAGCTGCCGCCGGGCGTCGTGGACGCAAAAAATATTCCGCATCGCACCACCATGCGATGGGTGAACTCAACATCACCCCGTTGCTAGATTTGGCCTTCGTGCTCTTGGTGATCTTCATCATCACAACAGCGCCCTCGACCAACGACATCGACATCAACCTGCCCTCGGCCGCGCAGCAGCCGCCGCAGAACCAAACCAAGCAAGACATTAACAATGTCACGGTTGATGCCGCGGGAAACATCTACTTCAACGCCGAGCCCATCACCCTCAAGAAACTCGAGGATGAGATTATCCGCTTCCGCAAGAGTAACCCAGACCTGAGCGTCGTGGTGCGTGGCGACGAGAACGTGAACTACCAGAAGGTGGTTCAAGTTCTCGACATCCTAACACGGGCCAATGTGACCAAGATCGGCCTCGCGACAGACACCGCGGGCGCAGCGAAATAAAGAACCGTCATGGCCCGCAACGCCAAAAAGAAGACGGACCGCTCGAGTCTGATCATCTCGATGATCGTCCACGCCCTAGCCCTGGGTGGTCTGGCCTATTTGGCCCACCGAGCTGGGTTTGTGCCGGCGGCGATTTATCAAATCACCGGCATCCGTCCGCCGGAGAAACCCAAACCGAAGCCCAAGCCTCCGGAACCCTCACCGGAGATCCCCAAGCCAAAAGCGAGCGACATCGTCGAGGAGACCGCAGCCCCACCGACGGCCACCGCTCCGGCCACGGCCGCACCGCCGACCGCGACAGCAGCCCGTTCCGATGCGCCGCCCGTCCAAGGCGGCGGCGCGGGCAATTTTTTCAAGGCCGAGGCCCGCAAACCCGACGCCGCACCGGTCCGCCCTATCCAGGGCAAACCCGGTACAGGTGCCGGCACTCTGGGCGCCTCCAAGTCCACCGCTTCGGCCACCGCGGCCAAGTCGGCCTTTGATGAGGCGACCACCAAACCCAGTACCGTGGCGGCCGTGCTGGAAGAGCGAAAGAACGCAGCCACGTCACAAGAAGCCATTAGCGCCGAGCAAATCGCTCGAACCGGTGGCGGCGATGCCTCACAAATCACCACGAAAATTACGGGCGTGGTGGCGACAGACAACCGCCAGATCGTCATCCGCGGTCTGAACGACCGGTACAACATCGCCACCCTCAATGGTGCAGAGCTTCCGAGTGCGGACCCCCGACGCCGGGCCCCGCAACTCGACATGATCCCCGCAGCCATGATCGACCGGGTGGTGGTCAGCAAGACCTTCACTCCCGATCTTCAGGGCGGATTTGCCGGCGGCGCAGTGAACATCGTCACCAAGTCTTTCCCAGCTCAGGGCTTCACCACGGTTTCGGCCGGAACCGGGCTCAACAGCTCGGCCACGATGAACGAGGGTTTCTTGAAGATTCCAGGCGGCGGCACTGACTTCTGGGCGCTCGATGATGGTTCCAGAGCTCTGCCCGCGAAGGCACTCATCGATCCGTCGATCATCACCGAGGCTCAACGTCCTTGGCGCGACAACACCCAGCAGGCAGAGGGGGCCAATCGGCAGGCCTTGGCCCAGAAGTACGACGCGGCCTTGCGTTCTTTCAACAACACCACCTTCGCTCCGTCGATGGGCCAACCGGGGCCGAACTCCAATTTCGCGGTCTCGAGCGGCGACACCACGTGGCTCTTCGGCCGACGCTTTGGCTGGTT
>JBDKKQ010000371.1:0-9459 GCA_039796015.1 Verrucomicrobiota bacterium | reverse complement strand
CACTCGTGTCCAGTTACAGAGGTCTGAGAAGTGATGGGAGCCTTGAATTTGCTGGGTTTGGGTCGTTGTGGTCGTGTTATCGACATGGAGATCGGAGCTTGAAAATAGCTCTTTTATTTATTGACGCAGTTTTTGGGTTCTGATCGAGACCAGCCCCGTCCGGGTCACTCTCCGACGGTGCAACTGCCACCCACCGTCTTTTCCCAAATCACCGCAGCCCTGTATCCCGCTGAGTTTGCCCGGTGCGTTGAACAGTTCCCCACGCTACGGCCCACCCGAGGTCTCACTGAGTATGATCAGTTTCTGGCCCTGTGTTTCGGCCAACTCACCTATCGGGAGAGTCTGCGGGATATTGTTCTTTGTCTAAAGACTAGAGAGTCGGTGCTCTATCACATGGGATTTCGCGGCCGCCTCTCCCGAACCAATTTGGCGTATGCCAACCAGCATCGGGACTGGCGTCTATTCCAGGCGGTGGCTCAGGTCCTCATGCGCCGGGCCGCTCGTCTCTATCAGGATCAGCCTATGGATCCGGATTTGCCCAAGGTCGCCTTCGCCTTGGACTCCTCCATCATTTCACTGAGCCTGAAAATGTTCCCGTGGGGCTACTACGCCCGCTCCAAACAAGCGGCACTCAAACTGCATCTACTGCTGTCGTTGCAGGGTAATCTTCCCGCCTGGGCCGCTGTGACCGAGGCGCATTTTCCGGATATGAAGATCCTCGATCACCTTCCCGTGAGTCCTGGTGCATACCTCATCATGGACCGCGGTTATGTGGATTTTGTCCGGCTTTTTAGGGTCGCCAAAGACGGTGGCTATTTCGTGGTGCGCTGTAAGCATCATGTGCGTTTTCGCGTTCTCCGCTCGCGGCCCGTCGACAAAACCGAAGGCCTTCGCTGCGACCAAACCATCCAACTCACCAGTACGTGGTCGATCAAGTCCTACCCTCAACCCCTGCGTCGGGTCCGGGTCTATGACGCCGAGAACCAAGTCCACCTGATCCTGCTGACCAATCAATTGGAACTGCCCGCCTTGGTTATTGCCCAACTCTATCGGCGACGTTGGCAGGTCGAGCTGTTCTTCAAATGGATCAAACAACATCTGCGCTTGCGGTGCTTTTATGGTCGTTCGGAGAACGCAGTTCGCTGCCAAATCTGGTCGGCGATTTGTGCCTACCTTCTGGTCGCCATCGCCAAACGGCAGCTCAACCTCAGCCAAACTTTGAACGAAATCCTGCAAATCGTGAGCGTGAATCCATTCGAGCAAATACCTCTAGAGCAATTACTTGCATCGCAAATAGCCAAATCCACCCCGGAAATTTCTAGCAACAACCTTCAGAACCAATTGATGTTCAACGACTAATAACTGGACACGAGTGAGGTATCCGAGTCCCTGATCAACCCCCGCCGCGTGGGTGGAGTCATCCGCGGGGAACGCGGGAAGCACCGGGTGTGAGGAATGGGGACTCTCAAAGTGCGTCCCTCCAGCGGAGGGACGAGGTATCCGAGTCCCAGACCGACCCCCGCCGCGTGGGTGGAGTCATCCGCGGGGAACGCGGGAAGCGTCGGGTGTGAGGAATGGGGACTCTCGAAGTTCGTCCCTCCAGCGGACGAGGTATCCGAGTCCCTGATCAACCCCCGCCGCGTGGGTGGAGTCATCCGCGGGGAACGCGGGAAGCGCCGGGTGTGAGAAATGGGGACTCGCGAAGCTCGGCCCTCCAAAGTTCGTCCCTCCAGGGCGGTTTCCCCACTCCGCGCTCGCCTCCGCGGTTTGCGCCCGGTAACTGAATCGCATGCGTTCCCTCCGCCGCCTGTCCTTGATTGCCGGGATGGCACTTGCTGCCTTCCTGTTCGCGCAATCCGCGGAGTTCCCGCAGCCGTACGACACGGATCCCCCGGACCATATCCCCACCACGCCGTCTGCGGCGGCGGACAGCTTCCGCATGCCCGAGGGATTCAAGGTGACGGTCTTCGCCGCGGAACCCGACGTCCGCCAGCCCATCGCCATGACCACCGATCCCCGGGGACGCCTCTGGGTGGTGGAAAACTATACCTACGCGGACGCCAAAGCCGGATTCGCCACCAATCTGAGCGACCGCATCCTGATTCTTTCGGACACCAACCATGACGGCCGCTTCGATCATCGGACTATCTTCTGGGACCAGGGCAAACTGGTCACCAGCGCCGAACCCGGCCTCGGCGGCGTGTTTGTCATGGCGCCGCCTTATCTGCTCTTCATTCCCGACCGCAATGGCGACGATGTTCCCGACTCGGAGCCGCAGATCCTGCTCGACGGTTTCAGTACCGCCACCGGAAGCCGGCACACCTTCGCCAATGGCTTGAAGTGGGGACCGGACGGATGGCTCTGGGGTCGCGTCGGCATCTCCAGCACCGCGCGGGCGGGTGTCCCCGGCGCACCGGAAGCGGACCGTGTGCTGATGGCCGGGGGCATCTGGCGCTACCATCCGGGACGTCACGTCGTGGAGGCGGTGGCCCAGGGCACCACCAATCCCTGGGGACTCGACTGGAACGAACTCGGCGAGCCGTTCTTCATCAATACCGTCATCGGCCACCTCTGGCATGCCATCCCCGGCGCGCATTTCACGCGCATGTACGGCGATGATCCAGATCCCCACAGCTACGACCTGATTGGTCAGCACGCCGACCACTTTCACTTCGACACCGGCGCGGGCTGGACCAAGTCGCGCGCGGCCATGGACGGCAGTTCATTCGCCGCCGGCAGCGACTCCCTGGGCGGAGGACACGCGCATTCCGGACTGATGTTCTATCTGGGAACCAATTGGCCCGCCCCGTATCGGGATCAGCTCTTCACCGTGAATCTCCATGGCCGCCGCGTGAACCAGGAACGCCTGGAACGCCGGGGTCCGGGTTACGTGGGACGCCACTCACCGGACCTGCTGAGCGTCGGGGATCCGTGGTTTCGTGGATTGGACATGATTTACGGACCGGATGGCGGGGTGTTTCTCTCCGACTGGTCGGACACCGGGGAATGCCATGATCAGGACGGCATCCATCGGAGCTCCGGACGCATCTACAAAATCACCTACGGCGACGTTGTCCTGCCCAAGTTCACCGACCTCACCCAACTCGACAACGCCTCGCTGGTGCCCCTGCTCTCCGATGCCAACGAATGGCTGGCCCGGCAGGCGCGGCGGGTGCTGGTGGACCGGAGTGTCAGCGGTCAGGCGCCGGGCATCATCACCGAACTCAAAATGGAATTCGGACGCCAGCGTACGCTCGCCGGGCGCCTGCGCGCCATCTGGGCACTGCATTCGGTGGGAGGCGCGGATCCGGGCTGGCTCCTGCAGCGTCTGATTCCACACACCAAGGACGCCAACGAATACATTCGCAGCTGGGCGGTCCGTCTGCTGGCCGACGAGGTTTGGGCCCGGGGCCGCCGGCCCATGAGTCAGGAGACGCAGGCCAAGACCGCGGAGACCCTGGTGACTCTGGCCCGCACCGAAGCCTCGACCTCCATCGTGCGGCTCTACCTGGCATCGGCGCTGCAGCAAATGCCCCTCGACGCCCGCTTCGCGTTGGCCGACGTCCTGGTCCGCAACAAGGACGACGTCGCCGATCACAACATGGGCTTCATGATCTGGTACGGCATCGAGGCGCTGGTTGCCGCCCGTCCGGAGGCCGCGGTGGACCTGGCCCTGGTGAGCGAGTTTCCGGTCATCCGAAAAAACGTGGCCCGATGGCTGGCCGAGGACGTGGAGAAGTCTCCGGCGCCACTGACTCGGCTACTCCAATTCTCCACAGAGGCTTCACCGGCGATCCAGACCGACGTGACCCAGGGCATCACCGAGGCCCTGCGTGGATGGCGAAAGGCCCGGGCACCGGAAAGCTGGACGGCCTTCGCCGCCCGGGCCGCCGCAGTCGACAATGCGGCGCATCGCGACCGGGTTCGCGACCTGAACATCCTGTTTGGGGACGGCCGTGCACTGGATGACCTGCGCACCATCGTTCTGGATCCCGCCGCCGCCACCGGCACGCGGTTGGCTGCGCTGAAGACCCTGGTGGAGAATCGGACGCCCGATCTCTCCGTGGTTCTGCGCCAGGCCACCAATGATGCGGTGCTGCGTACTTCCGCCCTCATTGCCCTCATTCAACAGGGCGACGCGCCGGCCGCCCTCAATGCCACCGGACGCTTTCCCTGGATCGACGCGGCGGATCGCCCCGCCCTGCTGGCCGCGCTCACGGCCCGAGCCGGGACTGCCGCCATCCTGCTGGAAGCCGTCGCCGCAAACCAGGTTCCCCGCAGCGAACTCACCCCCTTCCTGGCCCGTCAGATGGGCAGCCTCAATGACCCCGCACTGAACCGCCGGCTGGCGGAGGTCTGGGGAACGATTCGTGCCTCAGATACCGAGAAGCGCGCGACCATTGAGCGCCTGCGCCGGGAGATGAATGCGGAACGACTCAAGACCGCAGACCTCGTTCGCGGACGTCAGGTCTTTGCTCAACTCTGCGCGCCCTGTCACCGGCTCTACGGCGAGGGAGCCGAGGTGGGTCCCGACCTGACCGGATCCGGGCGTGGTCAACTGGATTATCTGCTGGAGAACCTGGTGGATCCCGGCGCTGTGGTTCCCGCCGACTACCGGATGGCGGTCGTGACGCTGAAGGACGGCCGCATTCTCAATGGTGTCCTCCGACAGCAGACCGACCGCGTCCTCACCGTGCAGACCCAGAATGAGCGGGCTGTCTTCGAGCGTGCGGACATCGCCTCGGTAGAGCAGTCCGAACAATCCATGATGCCCGACGGCATGCTGGAAGCCCTGCCCGCCGACCAGGCCCGGGATCTTCTGGCCTACCTGATGCACCCGCGTCAGGTCCCCCTGCCCGTCAAGCCATGATCCCTTCCCCGCAGCCCCCGTCCTTCGGTCATCCGGCACCCCCCTGCCGGCCTGCGGACCTGCAGGCCTGCTGGTCTGCGGGCCGGCGGGCCGGCAAGCCAGTCACCTTCACCTTCATCCTTTCCCTCGGCCTCCTTCTCACCTTCCCCGTCGGTGCCGCGGATTGGCCGCAATACCGTGGGCCCAACGCCTCGGGGGTGGACGATTCACGGCCCGCATCCGTGGCGTGGAATCTCGACACCGGAGAAAATGTCCGCTGGCGGACGCCGATCCCCGGTCTGGGACATGCCTCCCCGATTGTGTGGGGAGACCGCGTCTACCTTGCCACCGCCGTTTCCCCGGGCAGGGCAGAGCTGAAAGTGGGCCTGTACGGTGACATTGAACCGCTCACCGAGAACGAGCCCCACCAATGGCGGCTGCTGGCCTTGGATCGCGGGACCGGAGGCATCATCTGGAATTCCCTGGCCCATGAAGGGATCCCACGTTCGAAGCGCCATCCCAAGGCCAGTCCCTGCAACTCCACCCCGGCCACCGACGGACGCCACATCGTGGCTCTGATGGGGTCCGAGGGTCTCTTCTGTTTCCGAACCAACGGAACTCTGGCCTGGAAGAAGGATCTTGGACCGATGGATTCCGGGTACTTTGCGGTGCCCAGTGCCCAGTGGGGATTTGCCAGCTCGCCCGTGCTGCATGAGGGACGCGTCCTGGTGGTGTGCGACGTGCAGACCAACTCGTTTGTCGCGGCGTATGACGTCAATGACGGACGAGAACTCTGGCGCACGGCGCGCCATGATGTGCCGACCTGGGGCACGCCGGCGGTGATCGCCGGTGCGGACCGTACCCAGGTGGCCATCACTGGATGGCGGGAAACGGCCGGATACGATTTCTTCACCGGTCGGCGGCTTTGGAACCTGTCAGGCGGCGGCGACATTCCGGTCCCAACCCCGATCCTGGCGGATGACCGGATTATCCTTACCAGTGCCCACGGGAAGCAGCGTCCGATGCGGGCCATTCGGACCGACGCCTCGGGCGACATCACCCCGCCTGAACCGGGCGCTACCAACGCCGCCATCGCCTGGGTGCATCCGCGACAGGGCAATTACATGCAGACGCCGATTCGCGTGCGGGACCTGCTGTGGGGCTGTGCGGACACCGGAGTCGTTACCTGCTTCGAGGTTCGGACCGGTGCCATTCGCTACAGCGAGCGTCTGGCCAGTGGGCAGGGCTACACCGCCTCGCCGGTGTCTGATGGGCGTCACCTTTATTTCACCAGCGAGACCGGCAACGTCTTCGTGGTTCCCGCCACCGCGGAGTTCAGCGTGGTGCGCTTCAATCCGCTCGGCGAAACCTGCCTGGCCACCCCGGCGCTCTCCGGCGGAACGCTCTACTTCCGCACGCGCACCCAACTGGTGGCCATTGGTTCCGGCCCCTGAACGAATCCCCGTGTGGATCCCGACCCACCGTTGACTGAGACTCCGGACGCCCTGGCACTCGCGGCGCTGCAACAGCGCCTGCGTCGGCCCCCGGTTTCCCTTCTGTATGTTGCGGGGCTGGGGTTGGTCACCCTCGCCATGCTCGTCCTGCCGCTGGTGTATCTTGCGGTGGTGGGTGCGGCGGGATACGCCGTCTTTTGGCATGCCACCCGCGGCTTCTGGTGGCATTCGCCGGTCGGAGGATTTCGCATCCGGCTTTTGGTGGTGTTGGTCTATCTGGCGCTGCTGGTCATTGGCCTGATCATTGTCTTCTTTTTGCTCAAACCGCTGCTCGCCCGTCGTGGGCGATGTGCCCAGCCGTTGGCGCTGCATCCGGGGGCGGAGCCACGGCTCTACGCGTTCATTGAAGCCATCAGCCATGCGGTTGGCGCTCCCGCGCCCCGGCGCATCGACCTGACCTGCGATCTCAACGCATCCGCAGGTTTCCGCCGGGGCCTGTGGAGTTTTCTGGGACGCGATTTGGTGCTCACACTGGGACTCCCATTGGTGGCCAATTTGACGGTCGCCGAACTCGCCGGTGTGGTCGCCCACGAATTCGGCCATTTCAATCAGGGGATCGCCATGCGCCTGCATCACGTGGTCAGCAGGGTCAACGGCTGGTTCGTTCGCGTGGTGTATGAACGCGACGCCTGGGATGACGCATTGCAGGACGCCGGGGATCAGCCCGAGGAGTGGTCGGTGGCGCTGATTGTGTGGACCGCCCAGCTCGGAGTCGGACTTTCGCGACTCCTGCTCAGCGGCCTGATGCACGTGGGCATTGCCCTGAGCGCTTTCCTTTCCCGTCAGATGGAGTTCCACGCCGACGCCTGTGAATACGCCTTGGCGGGGAGCGAGACGACGGAGCGGACGACCCGCAAATTCGCCACGCTGGCGGTCGCCATGGAGCAGGCCGGCAGGCTTCTCCGCGACGGCTGGAGGAAGTCCCATCGCCTCCCCGACAATCTGCCCGAACTGCTCCACCGGGTTCACAGCGGTCTTCCGCCGCACGTGATCGCCGCCACGGACAGCACCCTCGGGCTGGAGCGGACCGCCTGGTACGACACCCACCCGTGTCCCGCCGAACGCATCCGCCAGGCGCGGTTGGCGCAGGCACCGGGACTCCTGTTCGATGATCGTCCGGCAAGCGCACTTTTTGAACGATTTGACGTCCCCGCCCGGCAGGTCACCGAACTGTACTACACCGACGACCTGAGGCTTCCCGTGGGACCGGAATCACTGGTGCCGCTGGATCCCATTCACGCGGAGCCGGCGAAGGGCGGTCCGGTGGCCGGCGTCTGCTCCCATCGCGAACTGACCGCTCCGCCCATCAATGATTCACTGCTTCTCGGAGCGCCCGAACTCCTGCTGCCCCTGCCCTTCGGCGGCGTACTCATCGGAGTGGAGGCCGAGAGCGAGGCTTCGCCGGCCGAACCCGTCGATTCAGGGGAACTGGAGGTCCTCATCCAGCAACTGGAATCGGTGCGTCCGCAGATCGCCGAATGGGCGGTCCAGGCCAGTGCCCTCCGTCCTCTGCCATTTGGCGGAAGGGCCCACGTCCCCAACGCTTCTGGGACTGGGCACCCCCAGGGATCCGGCAGTGATTCCGCCGAGTTGAGGCGCGCGGCACGCGAGGTGGTGGAGGGGACGGCCCGTCGTCTCGAACTCGGACTTCAACTCGCCTGGCAGGGAGGAGCTGCGTCCCGCCAGCCCCGGCTATTGGAGTGCCAATCCTGGCTGCGCGACGCCTATTCCGAATTTGATCACTGGTGGACGCTTTCCCGTGAGGCCGCCCTCATTGCGGCGCAGCCGCATGCGGTTTCCTCCCGGGGCGATTCCTCCGGCGTCCCAGCCCAGGCTCTGGAGACGCGGTTGGCCGCTCTGCGAAACCTGCGGGCCTCCCTCACCACCCGGCCGCGGACTGCCGCCCCTTCCCCGGGAGTCATTCCCCCGACGACCCGCCGGCTTCGGGTCGGCCCTCAGGCGGAGGCGCTGCGTGAGCTGGATGCCCTCGGTTGCGAGGCGGTCGTCTGGTTCGAAACCTACCACCAGTGCCTGTCCACGCTGTGGGAGTTGGCCGGACGTGAGGAGGCCCGCCTGACTTCCCGTCACTGAAGGGATGGCCTCCAATTCCCGCATCGGTACACTGGGCCGCAGGTGGAACATCCATGAATCCGTCTCCCATAGAACTCCTGGCCACGGCTCTGTTTGTCCTGGCCGTGCTGCACACCTTTTGCGTGAAGTGGTTCGCCCAACTGGCCCACCACTACCCATCGGGATCGATGGGTGAAACCGCCCTCCACTTTCTCGCCGAGACCGAGGTGGTGTTTGGACTCTGGGCGGCTGCTCTGTTCCTCGGCATCGCGGCTCTCAAGGGGTCCACTCACGATGCCGTGGCCTACATTGAGGGACTCAACTTTACCGAGCCCAAGTTTGTCTTCGTGGTCATGGTGGTGGCCGCCACCCGACCGGTCGTCCGCCTGGCAGAAACCCTCATCTCCCTGGCCGCCCGGATGATCCCCGCCTGGGAGAGTGTGGCGTTCTACATCGCCGCGCTGTTTTTCGGGCCCCTCCTGGGTTCCTTCATCACCGAACCCGCGGCCATGACCCTCCTCGCGCTGCTGCTGAAGCGCCGCTACTTCGACCAGGGGATCAGCCGGAACCTCGCCTACGCCACCCTGGGGCTTCTCTTCGTCAATGTCTCCATCGGAGGCACGCTCACTCATTTCGCCGCCCCGCCCGTGCTCATGGTGGCCGGCAAATGGAACTGGGATGCCCTATACATGCTTCAGCATTTCGGATGGCGAGCCGCTGCGGCCTGTGCGGTCTCCACGGCGCTGATCACCGCGATTTTTTGGAAGGAGCTGAATCAGCTTCCCGTTGAACCCGCCGCCGGGACCCCCGTTCCCGCCTGGCTGACCCTGACCCACCTGGCATTCCTCGGACTGGTGGTGGCGTTTGCCCATCATCCCGATGTCTTCTTTGGTGTACTCATGCTTTTCCTCGGACTGGTCACCGCAACTCGCGAGCACCAGGAACCGCTCAAGATCCGGGAAGGATTGCTGGTTGGATTCTTCCTCGCCGGTCTGGTGACCCTCGGCTCACTGCAGTCCTATTGGA
>JBDKKQ010000370.1:0-3227 GCA_039796015.1 Verrucomicrobiota bacterium | reverse complement strand
TGGTCATTAATCTCGACGTGGCGGGCCGTGATCGGTTGCTGCAAGCGGCCTTGGGTTTGACGCTGAGCGAGGCTGAGAACGTATTCGCCAAGATCATCGTTAAGGACGCCCGCCTCAGCGGAGACGACGTCAACGAGGTGTTCGCCGAGAAGCAGCAAATCATCCGTAAGAGCGGCCTACTGGAATATTACGCGACCACCGAGAACTTCAGCAACGTGGGCGGTCTGACCATCCTGAAGGACTGGCTCACCAAACGCTCCGCGGCCTTCTCGCCTGAAGCGCGGATCTTCGGTTTGCCGTTCCCCAAGGGAGTGCTGCTGCTGGGCGTGCAGGGTTGCGGCAAAAGCCTTTGCGCTAAGGCAATCTCCAGCCAGTGGCAGTTGCCGTTGCTGCGCTTCGACATGGGGCGGATGTTCGGTAGTCTCGTGGGTTCGTCCGAGGAGAACGTGCGCCGGGCCATCGCGGTCGCCGAGTCCGTTGCCCCGGCTATCTTGTGGGTCGACGAAATCGACAAGGCCTTTTCCGGTTCCCAGGGGAGTGGTTCGAGTGATGGGGGCACGGCCGCCCGCGTCTTCGGTACTTTCCTCACTTGGTTGAGCGAGAAGAATGCGCCGGTGTTCGTCGTCGCCACGGCCAATGACATCTCGCACTTGCCGGCGGAGTTGCTCCGTAAAGGCCGCCTTGACGAGATCTTCTTCGTGGATCTTCCGGCAGAACCCGAGCGTGCCGACATCTTTAAAGTACACATCGGGCGGCGGGGTCGGTTTCCCGAAAACTTTGATTTACCCGTCTTGGCGGCAGCCTCAACCGACTTCAGTGGTGCCGAGATTGAAGAAGCCATCAACAGCGCTTTGTACGAGGCCTTCTACGATGGCGGAGATCTGACGACCGAGCATGTTCTGAATTCCATCCGTCAGACCGTCCCGCTGGCCCGCACCATGGATGAGCAAATCAACCGGCTCCGCAGTTGGGCCGAGGGTCGGGCGCGCAACGCCAGCACTCCCCGCAACGCGGGTCTGGGGGAACATTTGCCCAGAAAGATGGAGTTCTGAGAAAAGGTCCGATCTTGCGTGACGAATGCGAACCAGCCCGGTCCAACTTCATAACGTCCTAACAATCCCCACAAATCCATGAGTGCTGTCGCCATCATTGCCCCCATCGTCGTTAGTTCTTGGCCTGCCATTAGCGCCGCAGTCGCCTCGGCGGCGGTGTCGATGGGTTTCAGCGTGGCCCGAGAGGTCGCCCAACAAGGCCTGAACCAGGACCTCCGCTCCGGCTCAAACACCGTGACCCTCGATGTGCCGAACTGTTCGGCCGTGACGGGCACGTTGGGTCGGGATCAGCGGATCCAGTTGGCCCGCGACGGGGTGAATGTCGAGTTCAGCCGTGATGCCCGCGGGCGCGATTCGGTGTGTGTCACTGGAGAGGGCTTAACCGAGGTTCAACTCCGAGCCATTGGCGATGAGATCGCCGGCCGGACGGTGCAGCACTATGTGTTGGCAAAGCTCAAATCCGAGATGGCAGGCAAGGGGATGGATTTGGTCGAGGAGACCGTTGAACAGAATCAGTCCATCCGTCTCCGGGTCCGACATTGGCAGAATTAAGGTGCGGTCCTGACACAGTCATCCTCCCAGTAGATTCCAACCGACCAACAGCCCCATGAAAGCGCGCGAATACGAAATCACCATCGGCCCCACCGGAGAGGTCGAAATTCATGTCGAGGGATTCCAAGGCAAAGGGTGTGTCGAGGTCCTCCGGTTCTTCGAGCAGATGATCGGAAAAACCCAAGAATTGCGGCACACCTCTGGATATTACGAACCGGACGAGGATGTGACCTTGCACAACAAGCAGCAGCACTGAGGTTCCCAATTTCTTCGGCGGATGGATTCCGAGACCTCAAGCTATTACCCGCCGCGCGCTGGGCGTCGGTGGATCTCCCCGCGCCTGGGTCAGTCACTCGATCGTTTCGGGCTGGCGCTCCGGCGGATGTGGAGGAGTAGCCCGTTAGGCCAAGGGATGGGGTTGGAGTTGACGGGATTCCAGTGGTTCTTGGCAGCCTTCATTCCAGGCCGGGGTTATGCGCAGTTGGGTCAGTGGACCTTGGGCCGGGTCTTCTTGGCCGGTTGGTGGTTTTGCGCAGTGGCCACCGTGATCTTGCTGTGCCATCCGACCATGGGCTGGTTTATGGGAGGCATGGCTTCCTGCCATTCCAGCGGACTGGCCTTCCTGATGCTCCGTCAGCGTGAATCGAATCAGGGGCACCCGGCTGGCCTCGCCGAGCGGATCCTGCTGCCGCTGGTGTGCTGGGCAATTTACTACTCGTTGGTCTACATGCCGGGCTTCGATCAGTTTCGGCGTCGCGTGGCCACCCCCTTGCGAATCACCACTGAGGATCGAACCGTGGTGTTCAACCCGAGGGTCCGTGCCAGCGACGTGCAGCGCGGAGATTCGATCGCATTTCATCAAGAGGGGTTCCGCAGCCAACCTTGGGGTGACAATCCTTGGGTTTTCGCGCAGGGGCCGATCCTAGGGCGGGTGTTTGGGCTTCCGGGCGATCAGATCGCCTTCACGCCGAAGTCGGTGCGAGTCAATGGCCGGGATGTGCCGCGTTTAGAGGGCATGCCGATGGAGGGCGAGCAAGTGGTGGAACCCGGACAGTGGTTTGTTTGGCCCACGGTGCGGGTGCCCCGGGAGGGCGTTATGGTCGGCGGAGTCCGCCGCAATGCCGATGCAACCTTTGCAGAGGCCTTTCACCGCATGTCGGCGGTGCGACATTCCGATTTCCTAGGTCGGGTCTATGGCCGATGGTTTTTCCACGATCAAACACAGCCATGAGCCGCTTTGGGAAACTGGAATTTGAAACAGGGCCGGACTCTTCCGGGCAGCAGTCTCTGCGGCCGGCCGCCGGAGAGACGCACTGGTCGTCGGAGGCCGAGCGCGCATTCTGCCTGGGTGACTTCGAATTGGCCCTGCGGCTTTTTGCGCGCGTGCTGGAGCACAATCCGACGAGCGTTCCGGCTTGGGCGGGGCAGGTGCGGTCTTTGATTGAGTTGGGCGAATTTCGCGAAGCCCGGTTGTGGGCCGACAAGGCCCTAGAGCGATTTCCGCAGGCGCCGGAGTTGTTGGCGGCGAAGGCCGTCGCGCTCGGTCGGTTGGGCGATCACGACAATGCCATCGCCTTTTCCGATGCCAGCATCGAGGAGCGGGGTGATTCGGCCTACGTCTGG
>JBDKKQ010000369.1:0-13613 GCA_039796015.1 Verrucomicrobiota bacterium | reverse complement strand
TCAAAGCCCGTGGGTTGCTCGACGACACCATCGTGCTTTGGACCGGCGAATTTGGGCGTCTGCCGATCTCCCAGGGCAAAGACGGTCGCGATCACAATCGGCACGCATTTTCTCTGTGGGTGGCGGGTGGCGGTTTTAAAGCGGGGCATGTCCACGGAGCGACCGATGAGTTCGGCTACAAGGCGGTTCAGGACGTGGTCAGTGTCCACGACTTCCATGCCACACTGTTGGGACAATTGGGGCTAGATCACACCCGCCTCCATGTTTCCCACGAGGGACGCGAAGCGAGCCTCACGGATGCGGAAGTGACCGGAGCCAAGCCGGTGCCCTCACTCCTGGCTTAAGCCCTCACTCCGGAAGATCCCAGCGTTGCGAGATTACCCACGGGCCGTACCGTCACGCCAGCATGGCGTTTGAATCGTTCCGGGACTGGGTAGAGTCGCTCGAAAAAGCGGGTGAGTTGATCCGTATTTCGCATCCCGTCGCCACGGAGTTGGAGATCACCGAGATCGCCGACCGTGAAATGAAGAAGCCGGGTGGCGGCAAGGCGTTGCTCTTCGAGAAGCCCACGGTCCGGGGCGTTGTTTCCCCGTTCCCGGTGGCCATCAATACGCTCGGCTCCTGGAAGCGCATGGCCATGAGCATGAATGCCGCTTCGGTGGACGACGTGGCCGCCGAACTGGGTGGACTCATGAAGGCCCGCCCCCCGGCTTCCATGAAAGAGGCGTTGCGGCTCCTGTCGCTGGCCTTGGATTTGCGCCATGCGAAACCTAGGACGGTGAAGAGTGGCCCCTGCAAGGAGGTGATCCACCGATTCGATGCCCCGGCTCGTCGGCAGGAGCCGTGGCCCGATGCGCCCGACTGGCGGAAGGGAACCGATCCGTTGCCACCCACACTGGCCGACTTGCCCATCCTCAAGTGCTGGCCGCTCGATGGGGGGCGTTTTGTGACGTTGCCGTGCGTGGTGACGCAAGATCCGGACACGGGGGCCCGCAATTTGGGCATGTACCGGATCCAGGTTTACGACGACCGCACGACCGGTGTGCACTGGCAGTTGCAGAAGGTCGCTGCGCGCCACGGCCGTCGTTATTACGAGACCGGTCAACGCATGCCTGTCGCCATCTTTCTCGGTGGCGATCCCATGTTCCCCTTCGCCGCCACTGCTCCATTGCCCGATGGATTGGATGAATTCTTGTTGGCTGGATATTTGCGCAAAAAGGCCGTCGAACTGGTGAAGTGCGAGACCAATGACCTCGAGGTTCCGGCCAATGCCGACTTTGTCATTGAGGGGTATGTGGATCCGACCGAACCCCTGCGGATGGAAGGCCCCTTTGGAGACCACACCGGATATTACACGCTGCCTGAGCCGTATCCCGTGCTCCATGTTACGGCCATTACCCATCGTAAGGATGCGGTGTATCCGGCCACCATCGTGGGCATTCCGCCGATGGAGGATTTCTACATTGGTGCGGCGTCGGTGAAGCTCTTCCTGCCGATTTTCCAGATGAACTTCCCGGAGATCGTGGACATCTCTCTGCCGGCAGAAGGCACCTTCCACAACTTGGTGGTGGTGAGCATTCGCAAGACCTATCCCATGCAGGCCTACAAGATCATGCACGGCCTCTGGGGCATGGGGCAGATGATGTTCTCGAAGTACATCATCGTGGTGGATGCCGAGGTGAATGTTCACGATACCCGCGAGGTGCTCTTCCACCTCTTCGCTGACACCGATCCGCAGCGCGACACCTTGCTGACGCGCGGACCGTCCGATGTGCTCGACCATGCGACCTCGCACATCGGCGTCGGCGGAAAAATGGGGTTCGACGCCACGCGCAAGGTAGCGGGCGAAGGGTTCGATCGCCCTTGGCCGCCGATCATCCAGATGGATGCGGCGGTGAAGGCGAAGGTCTCCTCGATGACGTCTCCGGGCTGAATCTCAGCAACGTTCCGGAGCCCACGGAAAGTTGCCGGTTTGGAAACTACGGTTTTGCCGGATCCTCGGATCCGTTTTCTTCCAAATTGAGAACTACCGTTTCTTCCGTCTTCCAGATGAGGTCGAAAGAGTCCGGGTCCCGCCAAACTAAATAAACAGTCACTCGAGCAACCGACAATTTTGGGGCCGGATCGATGATCCGTTGAGTGTCTGGGTTCAGTGGTTCTCAAACCGGCAGTGTGCGACGACGATTATTTTTCCCAGCGCATTGCCTCACGATTTTGGTTACTGGAGGCGAGGGAATAATTGTCGTTGAACACGGCAGGTTCCGTCGGTTTTCACTTCGTCACTGACAGCTGAATTGCCCCGTTTAACGCGGGGCGCCGTTGAAGGTATCGAGCGAATGGGTTGCGTCCGGCGCAGCCTAGCCGAATCAGCGCGCGGTCTTCCTCGGGGAGGCTGCTTTCAGGGTTTCTTTAAGCGGTACCTCGCAGAAGGTGAGCGCAGCGATGCCATTGAGGCCGCGCAACAGGCGTTCCGGATCCCAAGACGCGCTGTCGAGGTAAGTGAGGGTTTTGGCCTCGTAAGGTTGTTGCAAGGTTAGGATCAACCGGTTGCCGTCGGCCTTACCGGAAGCGATGCGATCCTTGCTGCCATCGAGCCAGAAATCGCGGATTAGAGCAGGATCCCAGCGCACGGGTTGATCGAACTCCAACACCAATTGGGAGTGGGTTGAATCCGCATAGGCGGCCCGCAACAAGTGGGGAGCCGTGATGGATTTCTTGGGTTCTAGCCCGTGCAGATCGCGATCGATCAACGGGGCGATGAGGCGGGCCATCTCCGCATAGCCTTGGGCCGGATAGTGGCATCCTCCGGGAGGTTGGATGCCCAGACTGGACATCACTGTTAGGTGCGACAGGGCCGAGGGGAGATTTCGCTGCACCTCTCGGAGTCGGTTGTCTGATCCATCGGTGCCCATGGAACAGGCCTTGGGCCAGATCTGGAAGGCGTAGTGGTGGCGTAGGTTCGGGTAATCGGTGGCCCAGGCCGCGGCGAGGTCGATGAAGAGTGATCGGTACGTTTCCCAACCATAGCCACCACTGGGGCCGTCAGCGCCTTGGTCGTTTTCGCCCTGATGCCAAATCACCGCGCGGACGCCGTGGGTTAGCCGTGCGGCGCGCGCTCGAGCCAGCAAGCGACCGTAGATCGTGGTTGGGTCCGTTGGATGGGTTGGGTTGCGCTGATGCTGATCGATACGGCTGCCCCCCACGGCTCCATTCAAGAAGCAAACCGGGATCTGGTGGGTTTCGACCAAGTGGCGGCCCAATTCCATGGCCCAATAGCCGACTTGATGGCGTTCACTGTCCCGCCCGCGATGGACGGCCGTGCCCCAAGATCCTGCCTCAGCGGGTTCATTCCCCATGCTGCCGAAAGATCGGATCCAATTGCTGCGGAAGTCGGGTTTGTCCGGGCCCCAATCCGTGGCAACCGCATTGGATTGTCCATCGATCAGGTAGGCATCTCCACACGCGATATTTGTAGCTGAATGAACTCGTGTCTCCCGCCCCTCATGGAGGCGAACCAATTCGAAACGGTATTGGATGAGCCCGGGCTTGAGGGGTAGATCGAAGCGGAAAGACCGATCCGCCTTCACCCGTTCCCGGCGTTGCGTCACGAGCCTGTCCCTAGCCCCCGCATTCCCCGACGTATCTTGGGCAAACAATCGAACCACCACCGCCTCGGCGGGTTCTTGGATGGAGCCCGTCGCGACCAGGGTTCCCTCATTGCGGTCGTTTCGGGCGTAGAACTGGTTGTCCTGTGGCAACTCTGCGGATTCGGGGGATCGTTGAACCCACCCATCATGGCTCGGAGGTTGGACTGTTAACGTTACTGATCGGCGGATCGGCGTGCCCCCATTGTCGATTGTGGCGGTCACGGTCAAGTGGCCCTCATGAAGTGCCCGTTTCAGGATGAGGTCATGGCCCTGAATTTCCCGGACCGTGGCCAGTGGCTCCACAGACCAGGTCACCTTCAGTTTTGAAGCTCCGGCAGCGATGAGTGCTGCTTCGGTCGATTTTAGTTGGGCCTTCAATCGTAGCGGACTGCGCCCGTCCCAGCGACTGGGTGCCCTTAGTGAGAACTCCGGATCCGGGATGGCTTCGCGAAGGGTGACAGGGATCTCCTGCTGGCGAATTCCTTCGGGGTACGCTGCATGGAAAGTCAGGGTTACCGATGAGTCTCCTGAAACCCGACCCGCCTCGAGCCGGTAACGGAACTGGTTCACCGCCACAACCACCGACTTCCCGTCGGCTTCCCGTCGAGTCCACCACACCCTCTGCGCCCCGCCGGCCCTCGCCATCAACCCCAGAGCCTGTCCCTCCTCCAAGAAAACCGGAGCCTGTCCCTTGGAGGTAGCCTGTCCCTTGGAGATAGCCTGTCCCTTGGAGATAGCCTGTCCCTTGGAGGTTTCGGTCGTTACATCCACCGCGGCATTGAAATCGCGACCGGATTGAACGAGGGGCCCGACGACGGTTTGTAACGGTTTTTGGTTCTGATACTCCAATCGGATCCAATCTGGGCTGCGAACCTGATTTGAAACGCGAACTTCATCGATAACGCCGTCAAAATCGAAGTGGTCGTACCACCCCCCAATCCACAGCCTGGCCGGTTGCCGTAGGTTCAATGGAGCTCTGGGTGTCCGGGAGACTCCGTCCAAGATTCCGTTGATGTAGACCTTGGATTCACCGGCTTCCCAGGTGTGGACGACATGGGTCCACTGATGGGCGGGAACCGGGTTCTGGGTTGCGACGTTGGCTCCGGAAAAATAGCAGTCCAACCGGACTTGAGGTGGGCTGGTGTAGTGGAGGACCACCTTACCTTGGTTGTGTTCATTGCCCCAAGCCAGGATCCGGCCGTTGGGTTGATCCGCCCAAAACCATGCTTGCGAGGTGTGCGGGCCAGCGCCGGCCGGGTAGCGGTTGGAGGTGTTCCCTCCAAAGATGCCTTGGCCTTCCTTAAAGCGTCGGGCGGTTCCGATGACTCCGGGCCTCGGGGTGGTTCCACGGTTTTCCGAAGCCAGGGTTCCGGTGGTGTCCTGGATCGACTCTCCGAGGTGCCAGGTTCCGATATATCCATGGGATGGGTTGAAGACCTGGGATCCGCTAGAAGCGGTTGGGGCGGTCGGATTTCCCCAGTGAACGCGGAGTTCTTGGCGCTGGTTGCCGCGGATCTGGGGAATCAGCACCCAAATGGCAGCGGAACCCTTGTCGGTGTCCCAGGATTCGATTTCGAAAGGAAGAGCCTGTCCCTCGTGTGTTGAAAAGCGCAGGTCCTCCCCATGGGGACAGGCTTGGGTGAAGTCGAAGTCGTCGCGGCCAAGTCGGACCAGGAGGGGAAAAGACTCGAGCGTGACCCCATCCGGAAGGTCGGCTCCGTCCGGTGTTGTGAGGACGAATAGAGAGGCGGAGTGTTTCCATTCAGGAAATAGAGGAAATAGTGAGGAGGCGCTCGGGCGGGTGGTTGCCGTGGTCCTATGCGATGCCGTCATGGATTCCCACCGCGCGGCCATGGCCAGAACCCGTTCAGGATGCTTGGAGGCCAGATTGATGGTTTCAGACCGATCCTGAGCGAGATTGTAGAGTTCCCATGCGCTGTTTACCCCGGTTGCTACGATTTTCCAGTCACCCTCCCGAAGGGCTCGGTTGCCTTCATGTTGCCACCAGAGGGCTTCTCGCTTCAGATCGGTGTCTTGAGCAAAGGTTCGGACGAGGCTGAGCCCCGGCGGCTTCGGCATTTCCGGGGGATGATCCTTTTCTGGCCAGTTCCCTCCGGCCAATTCCAGAACCGTGGGGACCAGATCGATGAGATGGCCCGGCGTCTTTCGCAACGCGCCGTGGTGGGTGATGCCTTGAGGCCAATGAGCGATGAATGGAGTAGCAATGCCCCCTTCATGCACCCAGGTCTTGTGACGGCGGAACGGCGTGTTGGCCAAAGAGGACCAACCTGGGCCGATGCTGAGAAACGTAGCACCGGTTCCGCACAGGGCATCGGGATGATGTCCGTCGCCGCGCACCATCATCTCTGCGCTGGCACCATTGTCCGAAAGGAACAAAATCAGCGTGTCCTCGAAGTGGCCCATGGTCTGGAGTTGGCGGACGATCCGGCCGATTTCCTGATCCATCCGATCCACCATGGCCGCGTGGACCGCCATCTTGTCGGCCTGAAAACGGCGTTGGCTGCTGGACAGTTCCCCCCAAGGCAGTGGCCGGTTTACCTCGTTGGCACCCAGAGATTTGAGGGCATCGGGAAAGTCGTAGGGAGGCCCGATTTCGCGTTCTATCGGCGGTAACGTTCCGGAGACCACGCCGGATGATTGGATTCGATTCCAGCGTTCCTCCCGGAGTTGATCCCATCCGCTCAGGTAGCGATTGCGATGGCGTTCCACATCACTGGCCGGGGCCTGAACCGGGAAATGCGGTGCCGTGAACGCTACGAAACTGAAGAACGGCCGATCTTGGAACTGGGTTGCGTGTTCTTTCAGGCACCGGATCGCGTGATCTGCGATCGCTGTAGTGGCGTAATAATTCGAGTTGGTGGGGACAGGCTCTAGCGCGACATCATCTTCCGAATGGAACCGGGGTGCGAAATACCGGTCGTGATCATCCAATCGATACGACCGCTCAAATCCATTGGCCAGCGGCTTGCCATCCACATGCCATTTCCCGGAATGGTAGGAGCGATAGCCCAGGGTCTTCAGGTATTCGGGCAGGAGTTTGGCCCAGGAGGGGCGTTTTCCGTTGGTGCCGCTCGGGACACCGGGGACGGCATCCCGTCGCACCTGCTGCGCGTAGAACCCGCTCAGGGCAGCAGCGCGGGAGGGCCAACAGCGAGCCGTATTGTAAAACTGGGTGTAGCGAAGTCCGCCCGAGGCGAGAGCGTCGAGGTGGGGTGTCGGAATCTCGCCTCCGTAACACCCGAGATCCGAGAACCCCAAATCATCCGCCAGAATCAGGACCACATTGGGGCGGTCGGCTGGTTTTCCAGCCAGCGCGGTCAAAAAAGAGCCTGTCCCTAATAGAGCGATCAGGATCCAACCCAGTTTTCTTCGCAGATTCATGATGAGAGGAGGGGGACAGGCTATTGAAAGGAAGGGACAGGCTAGGGTGCGCGGGTGACTTTGTGAATTAGGGGTCGGCTATCAACCAATGGAAATGGAAAGTCCTGACGGTGTGCAGTGGTTGGTCGGACACTACCAGATAAGGGACAGGCTGTTTTTGGCGAGGACAGGCTGTTGCCGCGGGTTTTGGGATCAAACAACTGGAGAATATTCCCGAAGGCTTGAGTCAGGGCTTGCGGGGAACCAGTAACAAGGAACCGGTATCCAGGCTGGGGCGATTCGGGTCTTTATTCAGAGCCGAAACGGGGTAGTTCGTCGTCCAGGAAGTGTATCGAGAATGACTCACTGCAAGGCGCAGATTAGGCCGGGTTTCGCCTAAGGAAAACAGTAGGGCGACCCGTTGCTCCGGAAGCACAAACCTCCCGTCGGCGTCGCTGTTGGCAAAATCTTGTCGCAACACCTGTTCTTCGGCCGCCTTCAGGAAACCACCCGTGGCATGGCGGTGGGTCCAGAGAGTTCGCCCCACCATGGCATTGGGGACAGGCTTCCCGGTGACCGAGTCGGTGATTCGGCCGCTCATCCGAGCCGCTGTGTAGGTCACGGACGGGCCGCTGAGGGATCCGCATCCACAGAGCAGGGTTACCGCGAGTAAAAAAAACGAGAGTTGTGAACCAGTCATACAACGACTGGCGCTCCTCAATGAATTTCAGGGGTCGCCAGAAGGCGTTGAATCTCCCGAATCAGACGGTTCATGGCGAACGGTTTTTCTAGGACCACTTGCGCTCCGGCTTGAGCCGCCAATTCCAGGGAACGATCGTTTCGCAGGTCCGCATCGGCCGACATGGCAATGATCGGGAGCAATGCACTGGTTTGCCGCACGGTTTGTATGAGCTCGATCCCGGAGATTTCTGGCATCATCAGGTCCGTCAACATCAGGTCGACGCGCTGGGTTTCCAAACACGCCAAAGCTTCCCGACCGTTGCCTGCGGCCACGACGGAGAATCCGGATCGTTCCAGAAAACGATGAATGATGCCGCGCAAGTCGATGTCGTCATCGACTAGGAGGATCAGAGCTTTGGATGGTTTTGTGGCGGACACCCTTCGATTTTGATGTGGATGGGTTATCGGACGCTCAACCGAAAGGCTTGAGCCAAACCAGTAAAACTCTTCGAGACACCATTATCCCCTCCGCGAGTGGAAGGGGAAACCCACGGGCCGCGCCGCCAATTCGCGGAACCAACTCAAACAGGGTTCTTCCTATTTTTCGGCCAATCTCTATTCTTCGCGGCCTGTTTCCGGGGTGTTTTGAAATCCCAAAATCGTATACCATGACGTCCGCCCAGATCCGCCAGTCGTTCTTGGACTTCTTCCGTTCCAAGCAGCACACGATCGTTTCCAGCTCCAGCCTCATGCCGGACAGCCCCAACTTGCTGTTCACCAATGCTGGCATGAATCAGTTCGTTCCAATTTTCTTGGGCGAACGAAAAGCTGATGTCTCCAAGTGGGCCGGTTCGGTTCCGGCACTTGATACTCGGGCCGCAGACACCCAGAAGTGCATCCGTGCTGGTGGCAAACACAACGATTTGGATGACGTCGGCCTGGACACCTATCACCACACCTTTTTCGAGATGCTGGGGAATTGGTCCTTCGGCGACTACTTCAAGAAGGACGCCATCGATTGGGCCTGGGAGTTGGTAATCGAGGTTTGGAAGTTTCCGCCCCAGCGCGTCTACGCCACGATTTACCAGCCTAATGCGGCCAAGAAAGATCCGGCCGAGCGCGATCAGGAAGCTTGGGAACTGTGGGCAGCGAAGTTTCGGGCGGTCGGTCTGGATCCGGAAATCCACATCGTCAACGGCGGAAAGAAGGACAACTTCTGGATGATGGGCGAAACTGGCCCCTGCGGTCCGTGCACCGAAATCCATGTCGATTTACGCCCCGGCCCTCGCGAGACCTCGATTGAGGAGCAATCCGAGGGAGCTCAGTTAGTCAACGGGTCCGACGCTCGATGCATCGAGATCTGGAACAACGTCTTCATCCAGTATAACGCCAATCCGGACAGTACCTTTACGCCGCTGCCGGCGCAGCACGTCGATACGGGTATGGGCTTTGAGCGGGTGGCTTCGATCATTCAGGGAACACGAGGGCTCACGGATTTTCAGAACGCGAAAATCTCCAACTACGAGACAGATATTTTCCGCCCGATCTTCGACGAGATCGAACAACTCAGCGGCCAGAAATACGGTTCCACGTTGCCAAAGCAGGGCAGCACCGGAGACACCGAGCAGGAGAAGGTGGACGTGGCCTTCCGGGTCATCGCCGACCACATTCGAACGCTGAGTTTTGCCATCGCCGACGGTATCCAACCGGGCAACACCGACCGCAATTATGTCCTGCGCCGAATCCTGCGCCGCGCGGTGCGGTACGGGCGGACGCTCGGGTTTCACGAGCCGTTCTTCTACAAGCTCGTTGACGTGCTGGTCCGAACCATGGGCGATGTGTTTCCGGAAATCCGCACCCGCAAGCAGCAGGTGAAGGATGTTCTCCGCCTTGAGGAAGAAGCCTTCAATCGCACCTTGGATCGCGGTATCGAGCTGTTCGAGAAGGAGTCTTCTCAGGCCGGGTGTTCGCAAATCTCTGGAGCCTTCGCATTCCGTTTGTATGACGAGCAGGGCTTCCCGATCGACCTCACCGAACTCATGGCTCGCGAGCGCGGACTGTCGGTGGACAAGGCTGGTTTCGAGGAACTAATGGATGTGCAACGAGCCCGTGCCCGAGCCTCCCAGAAAAAGCAGGTCATTGAACTCTCGCAAATTGAGACCAAGTCTTCGACCCGGTTCCTCGGATATAACACCTTGGAAATCGATGCCCAAGTTTTGGAAGTGGTCGAGCTGAAGGACAAAATTGCCATCATTCTCGACGCTTCCGCTTGCTACGCTGAGATGGGCGGGCAATTGGGCGACACCGGGGAAATGAGTGGCTCCGGACAGCTATGGCGCATCGCCAGCACCCAAAAATCCGGCAACGTCTGGCTGCATTTTATTGAAGGCGGGGAGGCTCCGGTGGTTGGCTCATCGGTGAGTCTCCGCGTCGATGCAGACCGTCGGCATGCTATTGAGCGTCACCATACGGTGACTCACCTGCTGCATTGGGCGCTGCACGAAGTCGCTAGCAAGGAGGCCTCCCAGAAGGGGTCCAATGTCACTCCTGAGAAGCTGACGTTCGATTTCAACAGCGCCGCGCTGACCTCTCAGCAAGTTGTCGACATCGAGCGGTTGGTCAATGAGCGCATCCTAGAGAACGCCCATGTGGGATGGGTCGAGGTGCCGCACGCCGAAGTGAAGAACCGCAAGGATGTGCTCCAATTCTTCGGTGACAAATACGGCGACATTGTTCGTGTCGTGCAGATCGGCGGACAGGCTGCCCAGCTCAATGGGTATTCCATGGAGCTTTGCGGCGGAACACATACCCGGGCCACGGGTGAGATTGGAATGTTTCGCATCCTTGGTGAATCGGCAGTAGCCGCCGGAGTGCGCCGCATTGAAGCCATCGCCGGGTTGCCTTCCCTCGACAAAGCACGCGCAGACGAGGCCCTGATCCGCTCATTAGCAGCCAAACTCAACAGCCCTCTCGGTGAATTGGAGAAGAAGCTTGAGGGGCTCTTGGCGCACAGTCGCGAGTTGGAAAAATCCCTCAAAGCAGCCTCCCAGCGCGAGGCGTCTGGCAAGGCTCGAGACTTGTTGGCTAAGTCCGAGACTTTGAACGGTGTCCCGGCATTGATCGCAAATTTGGGCGAGGCCGATGGCGAAACCCTTCAGACCGTGGTCGATGCGCTCAAGTCTCAGTTTAATGGGGTTATTCTTCTGGGAGGTCATTCGGATGGTGCCGTCGCATTGGTCGCCGCGGTGACTCCGGAGTTCATCGCCAAAGTGCAGGCTGGAAAGCTCATCCAGACCATCGCTCCGATCATCGGAGGGAAAGGCGGAGGGCGTCCGGATGGGGCTCGTGGTGGTGGCAAGGACGCCTCTCGTCTGGAAGAAGCCCTGGCCAAGGCCAGGACTCTCCTCTGAAGCATTCCCTCGGATCCTTCAAGATCAGCGCAGTTCCCAACGTTCATCAAAGAATCCTGCGGCGGAAATCCCGCCTGGGGTTCTGGCGTTGGGTGGTTGCCGAAGGTCAATGATGGCCCAATCCGGAAGCTTAGGGGTTTGGCGCGCATTGTTGAGGTAGTCGTACTCCCGGAAAGTGAATCCGCTGTTCAGCACGACATAGCGGGCGGGATTCAAGGGGTTTGGAAATACCAGGATCGGAACGTGGGTATCGGTGGCAAAGGATTGCCCGGCCACCACGATGCGATCCTTCTCCCAGCGAATGGGCAGTGAAGGGGCTAGTTTGGCGAGCAGTTGGTTGCTCGAAGGATCTCCCCACAGAACGAGGTTGTGATCGCGGATATCCGCCTCAGAAATATCTTTGTCGGATTTTTGTCGGGCATCTCCGCGATAGTGACGCCGCCAATGCTCAATGGCTCGGACCGACTCGCTCTTCACCCAATTGCCGGTCGCGGTGTTGAGTGGTATTCCGGTTGGCAGCACCATCATGAAGGAATCCATGAAGGCGTCGTCGATAGGTCCCTGAAGACCGTGACGTTTCCGAAGCCCGACCGTCAGGTCCGGTCCGGTTCTCCAAATCCCGTTCTTGCGGTGGAAGCTGGCCTTCCAAGAACGGTCGGTTCCCGGTCGGGTGGATTCCAGGATCACCGTGTTGTCTGTTCCTGCGAAAGCCACCCGAACGGGTTGGTAGACAGGGAACGGAGCCTCGCCCGGGCCGAATTCAAGAGTTAGTGCTTCCACACCGTCCGCCTCGACCCGAAGGAGCCTGTCCCCATCCGGGAGTTGCGCAGTAACACGGCCCGGTTCCCAGTGTTCGGTTAGTGCATCGACAGTGACCCAAGCCATCTGTGGATATCGCAAGGAATGGGTCACCATTCGAACCTCACGCGGCACCCGGGTGCGGCCTACTGCCGCCAGTGCATCCAGGCGACGATTCAATTCGACCTTCGCACCCGCCTCGTATTTGTGCCCTGTTTTGGGGCCGATCAGGTGGGTCAGCTCGATGCCCTCGGTTCGCAATGCTGACCGCATGGCGTTTGCAGCTTGGATCTGGCTATCTTCCTCCCCGCTGTAGGCGATCAGCGGGACCATAGATACATTGACCGCGTTGGCTGTCGCGTCATGCAGTCGCCAAAGCTTCTGTTCCCATGGGGCGGGTCGAAGTTGCTCCTGCTGGAAAACTCGAAGAAATTCAGCTGTCTCACTGAATCCGGCCCCGGGGGCGGCAGCGGCCCATAGGGCTGCGTGGTGCACTGCGAAGTGCCAAGCAGACGCGCCGCCGAGCGAAAATCCTCGAACGATCAGGCGGTTTTCATCAATCGGATAGCGTCCTTGAACCTCCTTGAGCGCCTCCCAAAAATCGGTCTCGCCGGCGAATCGACTGCCATTGCAGTAACGTCCATAAAGGTGCAGTACAAATGTGTCCGGAGGGGAAAATTCACCAATATTCCTCATCCTGTCGGCGATGAAAGCCAGCTCGCTGAGAGTCTCGCCCCGTCCATGAAACCAGAAATCCAAGCGCCATTGTCTGCCTGAGTTAGGGCGCCAACCTTTCGGAATAACCAACCCGAACGGTTGAACGGATCCATCGATCCGGGACACATAGCCTCCAACCGAGGGTCCGGGAATCTCGGTCCAGGGAGCCTGTCCCTTATCCAGCGCCTGCAATCTTTCGGCGGCGGTCTTCAACTGCAAACGGGCCGAATCCACCTCATTGGTCTTGAAGATCTCCCGGTAACGCAGCGCCCAGTCCACTGACTTGCCGAAAATAGCGATGTCCGCCCAATGCTTCAGTTGCTGTGGATTCCGGGACCAGCGTAACCGAGCCTCGGCGAGATTAGTTTCCAGAGCTTTTACTTCAGCACTCAGTTCTTGCCGGACCGATTCGGAGATAGCGATTCCCACCGGTGGGACTCTTCGAACGGTGTCGGGCGAATTGTCTGCTGGACCATCAGCCAAGAGGCTCATCGTCATCACTTGGAGAGACGCAAAAATCAAAACTAGGGACAGGCTCGGTAGCTCGTGCCAAGGGCGGTTTGCGGTAGACATCGAAAAATTCATGGGCTTGCTATAAGGAGACTCTGATCCGACTCACAGGATCAAGCGCCTGGTCTGAAAGACTGCTGTTGCGAGCCTTGCGGACGGATAGGCTGAAAAGTGGCCAGAAGTGCGACCGATTTTATCAGGTGTCAGGTGTTACACGTGGGCAGACTTGCTGAATTTTGCCATTGAGAGGGGCTAATATGGGTCGTCGCCATTTTTATGCGAGGCGTTGAGGCGGCGTCTTCTCTATTGATGGCGAAATTGCTGGTGCCATGGGGTGGGATTCAACAACCGGACATACCCCGCAACGGGCGGAGGCTGAAGATCATGAATTTTTCCAAGTCGGGCACTGGATGAGGGTTGGGTTGGCGTTTTCGTTGGAGCCAATTCTGGTGATGGAGCGCGATGGATT
>JBDKKQ010000368.1:0-5927 GCA_039796015.1 Verrucomicrobiota bacterium | reverse complement strand
CAAATCGGCCCCCAGCAGGTAGTCATCGATGAAGGTACGCGCCCGCTTATTGGCCAGGTGAGGCCGAATGACCGACTCGAAGAAGCTCGGATCTTTCCGCTGCAAGAAGAGATTCACCTCATGGCAGGCGAACTCCGAGTACCGGGAGCGTCGCTCGTCGGGTGTCAGCGACGACCAACGCATGAGCCAATCAAAGCGCGCCAACTGGGGATCGGGATGGAGGGTCCTCAGCAAGCGGAACACCGATTCCAAGGTGTCGTAGGTTTCCCACTGGCTATTCCGGGCCTCCGACAGCGTCCGGGTTTGTCCGCGGACCAGCCCTTGGGCATCCCGGACTTCCGTCGAGCCGCCGGGTGTTTCCAATACGCGGCTGAGGCGCTTGTCTTGAAGGGCGAGGGTTTTTTCGGTCCGGGCTAGGGTCAGCCACGCAGCATCGGTGGCGTCCTCCACATAAACTTGGATGAACGATCCGTCCCCGAGGGCGGTCGCCGGCAGTCGGATCTTGCCAGTGGCATCGGGGATGAGGTTGAACAAGGCTGGAGAAGCCGCGGCCAGGAAGTCCCAGTTGGAATCCAGAGCCGGTCGGGCCGAGGCCATCTCACTCCGCGACAGCATGTCGGCCATTTGAGCCATGCCTGCCATGCTGCCCGCGGAGGCGAGCGGTGTGGCCCCGTCGGCGACGGGCAGTGCTTCCGAATCGGTGGAGCGCTTGTCCCAGGGGTTGAGCAGCAGGCCGGGCCGGGCCAACCGATTGCCCGGGTACTTCGTGGCATAGCGGCGGTCTAAGATGTAGCGGTACTCGTCGCCGATTTCCCGACCCCCGGAATACAGGTTGGGCAAAAAGTCGGGGGTCTTGGATCCGACGCCCCATCGGGTGAAGCCGCCCAGATTGGAGAACAAGCTCTTGGCCGGTACAAACTGGTTGGCCATCACGTGGACTCGGGTGAACGGGTTCCAGTTTTGCAGCGTGATTTCGGCACCGCCCTCCGGGGTGAGGGTGGCCGATGCCAGATGAACGGGCTCCCGGGGACGCAGTTCCAAGGATCGGTTCTTGCCCACCAACCAACCGGCCACCGGCACACCGTCGCCGATGCGGAGGGTGATCACTGAATCGTCCGGATCGCGCAGACGCAGCGAGTAGTCGCCCGCCGTCAGTCCTGCGATTTCCAGCAGGTTTCCGGAGGCCCGCACGGCCGTGGTTCGATCGGTGGCGAAGGTGCCGCCGCGCAGTTCGAGCAGCGACCAAGCATCCGGCCGTCCTTGCGGGGACCATGGGATGCGCACGGTCTCGCCGACCCGGGCGTGGAGTTCTTGCGGACGCGTCTGGGCGGAGGTCTCCAAGGGCCATGAGCGCCGGAGGTCCGGAGCCGGGGTCGCCTCCAGTCGGGTGATCTCCGCCAGTGCCCCGAGATCGATGCGGCCTTGGGCGTCGGTCCGCAGGGAAACCTCGACGGTGTTGTTGAAGCCACGGCGATGGAAGGTGATCGGGAGGGCGTGGTCCGGCACCGGTTCCCCGTTCTTGCCGAGGACTTCCACCCAATACCGTTCGCCGCTCCGCCGGAGGAAGGCGTCCTTGACCAGGGCGGTCCCTTCGATGCCGTTAATTTCCCAGCTCCGGGAGGCACTCAGCTCGCGTTTCTCGCCGCCAGCCACGGGATCGATTCGTCCCTGCACGGTGGCCGTGACCCGGCTCAGACGTTCGGGAATCCGGAAGGTGTGGGTCAGCACCCGAGCTGCAGAGAGAGTGGTGAGCGGCACCTCCGTGCTGGAGCTCACGCCATCGAGGGTGGTGGTGGTCAGCGTCAGTCGGGCCTCGGCAAGCAGTTCCGGAGTGGCCGCCTGATTGCCGATGCGCAAGGACGAGCGCATCGCGAGCGCCGCTTCGTTTCCGGCGACATACTGCTCGGGATCGAGGTGGAACTGGGCCTCTAGTTCATAGGTCTCGGCATGGTGTTCGAATTCGGCCAAGGACGCCAACCGCCCATCGGCATCGGACAAGACGATGGGGCGTCGGCCCGGGGTGGCTGTGAACGGAATTTGGATGCGACCGTCCTTGGGATCGGCTCCCCACTTGCGACCGTCCAGCCAGGCGACGGCGTTGGTGACGATGCGGGCATTCTCGTCGAGAACCTGGATCAAATCGCCGCCCGGCCCGTTGGATTGCAGCAAAGAAAACCCTCCGCGTCGGAGGAGGGCCCGGGAGGAACGTCCGCCGCCGATAATCTCGACGATCCAAGCTCCCCGCTTCCCTTGGAGTTCGGGAAAGCGAAACGACCGTGTGTACCGGAGGAAGGGCGAAGACTCCCCGTCGTGACGTTGCTCGGCGTTGGCCACCCAACCATCGAGAGGGAGGTCGGTGTTCAGGGGGCGTTGGTGCGACTGAAAGTAGCCAAGGGTGTTGATCTCGAAGAGACGGACCATGACCTGAGGCGTGTTCTTGAGAGTCACGCTCACCGCGACTTCCTGGTCCAACGGAATGCTCGGTGCATTGGTGGCCGGAAATTCGATGTCCACCCGATCCTTCAGCGCTTGATATGCCGCCGGCGACAGCAGGGAGGTCCAGCGCTCGGTTTCCCCGGCACCCTGGGCGATCTTGGCTTCGGCGAAGAGGGGTTTGACCCAGGTGTCCCGGAGCCATTCGGTCCACGGTTCCCACTGGGCATCAGTGGCAGCGAAATGCAGGAAGAATTCACGGACTAACGGCTCGTCCATTCCGATGGGAGGCAGTCCCAGACCCGATTCCGGAAAGGCGGCATTCAAGTCGGCCGCAAAGTGGTTCGCCTGAACCGATTCGAGGTATTTCGGGTTCATGTAGGCGGCCGGTCGGGGCAGCTTCAAGTATTCGAGGAAGCGAGACCGATCATAGACACCGCGGGTCCGGTCGTGTTGCAGGCGGGCATACAGCACGTGAGCCTTGAGGGAATTGAACGCCGTGGGCAGTCCCCGCACATAGCCTCCGACGCGCTCCAGCCAGGCCTCCCTTTCGAGCGGATTTGTCTGGGCATTGGCGTCGGCCCCGGGTGCCAGCTTGGTAATCCGGGTCATCACAAACGCCGACTGGTGGGCCAGCGCCGGGATTTCCTTTTCGAGCACATCAAGCTGCGCGGGCAGCAACGCTCGATGAATGGGCAAGGAACCAAAGCCCCGGCTTTCCGGCGTCTTCAACTCAGTAATGATCCGTGGCAGCAGGCCCGGGGCGTCGGGTCGTTGGATCCGCATCAGTAGGCCAACGGCCGGGTAGGGAAGAGCCGGGGCCGGGTCTTGCAGCAACCGTTCCAGCTCGGCTTCGGACAGCGTGCCCAGCGGATTGCCTGTCGGGAGAGCGCTGAGGAAGCGTTCCCGCGAGATCATGGAGGGCGTCAGTGCCGTGGGCAGGTCAGGCTTTTGGTCGGGGAGCTCCTGGACATGGTTCAACTGCAGCCCCAGCCGATCGCGCAAGTGTTGGAGGGTTTTTTGCGGATCCGTGCCGTAGGCCAGGAGTGCTTCACGGTTCTCGAGCAGTTGACGCTGCTCGGAATTCGGGGAGCGCGTGGCCCATTGGGTGAGCGTCTCAAAAAATTTCTGCCTCTGCCCCGAGGACTGGTAGTGCAGCGCGTGGAAAAAGTAATAGTCCTCGGTGCCCGGCACGAGTTGCCCCAGGGTGGCTTCGCGATCAGGAGCCAGCGCGAAGGTTTCAATGAAGCCGAGGTCGGTGTCGGCCCGGACAGTCAGAGAAGTGGCCAGAGAAGTGACCAGAGAAGTGGCCAGAATCCAGGCGGGAAGGCCAAAGCAGCTGAGGGATGAGACGTTCATGGCAGGTACCGGGCTGTTATCAATTGGAAGCCGGGAGAGGCTCCTCTTCTGACAACGCACGGAATCAATAAAGCTTAGATCGCCGGCGAGTGCGAGGGGGAGTCACGGGTCTGTTGGGTGTCGTGAAGGGTTGATGAAACCTAGAAGCGGATAGCCCTCCGCAGCATATCCGCGGCACGCTCGCCTTGACAGGGCCGGGGTTTTGTCCGGAATAGGCCTGCATCATGAAGTCCGGTACACGAGTTCCATCCGCCGTCGCAGTCGCCTGCGCCACGGCAGCCGCACTTTCCCGCCCGAGCCGCCACTAACCGCCCAACCCGGCGAACCTGTGGCGGATCCGGGAAATTCCTCTTCCCGAAGGTCCCCGAGTTCGCATACCCCCCAGAGACGTCCATGTCCTCCGTTCATCGCAACTTCATCGCCCACCACGTCGCGGGGATCCCGCGCTCGGGTATCCGCGACTTCTTCGAACTCGTCCAGAACACCACGGGTGTGATTTCGCTGGGGGTCGGAGAGCCGGATTTCGCCACCCCTTGGCATATCCGTGAGGCGGCGATTTACGCGTTGGAACGGGGTCGGACCCAGTACACTTCCAACCTGGGTTTGCTGAAATTGCGCGAGTGCATTTCGGACTACGTCGAGCAGCACTTCGGGGTTCGCTATGACCCGAAGACTGAGGTGCTGGTGGCGGTCGGTGTCAGCGAGGCTCTGGACTTAGCTCTGCGGGCGGTGCTTAACCCCGGTGATGAAGTCATTTACCACGAGCCTTGCTATGTCAGTTACGCGCCCAGCGTGGTTTTGGCTCATGCGGTGCCGGTGCCAGTGGCTTGCAAGGCCGAAGATGGTTTCGCGGTGACGGCCCAAGCCATTGAGGCGGTGGTCACGCCGAAGTCCAAGGTGCTCATGCTGTCGTTTCCGACGAATCCGACCGGGGGCACCATGACCCGGCAGCAGTTGCTCGAGATCGCGGAAGTGGCCCGACGTCATGACTTGTTGATTCTCACCGACGAGATCTACTCTGAGCTGACCTTCGAGGGAGAACACGTGTCCATCGCCTCGCTGCCGGGCATGGCCGAGCGCACCATCTTCTTGCACGGTTTTTCGAAGGCGTATGCCATGACCGGCTTCCGCATCGGCTACGCCTGCGGTCCTGCCCCGCTCATCGATGCCATGATGAAGGTGCACCAGTACGCCATCATGTGCGCCAGCATCATCGCCCAAGAGGCTGCCATCGAGGCGCTCACCCACGGGGCCGCGGCCACGGCCGAAATGCGCGACCAGTATCAGTTGCGCCGCAATTTCATTGTGAAGGCCCTCAACGACATGGGCCTCAAGTGCAATCTGCCGCGGGGTTCTTTCTATGCTTTCCCCGACATCACCAGCACCGGTCTTTCTTCAAAAGAGTTTGCCGTGCGTTTGCTCAACGAGGAGAAGGTCGCTTGCGTCCCTGGCGGAGCTTTCGGGCCCAGCGGCGAGGGCTTTGTGCGCTGCTGTTTTGCGACCGCCTTCGACAAGATCCAGGTGGCCATGGACAAGACGGCCCAATTTGTTGGTCGGCTCAAGTGATGCCTCTCGAGATGCCGCATCGTTCGTTGCTTGCGGTGGACAATAAAGCCGCTCTCTTGAGGTGTGATTCCTGATACGGTACGCATCGGATCCGTCCCCTATCTCAACGCGGTGCCCTTGACCTGCGGACTCGAGGGGCGGTGTTCGTTCCTGCCGCCTTCGGCTTTGGCGGTAGAATTGCGGTCCGGCCGTCTGGATGCCGCCTTGCTCAGTGTCACCGAAGCCTTGTTCGCTCCGGGGTATCCCATCGTGGATGGCGTGGCCATCGCCTCTGACGGTCCTGTGGCCAGTGTGTTTCTTGCCCATCAGGATCCTCTCGACGAACGCCTGACTGAGGTGCACCTCGACCCGGCTTCCTGCACCAGCGTGAACCTCCTGCGCGTGCTCTTAGCAGCCCGCGGCTTGGCTCCGCGGTTCAGCACTTTGGCGGATTATGACCGGGAGCGGATGCCTCGCAACATGCTGCTCATCGGAGATCCAGCCATTCGATTTTCTCTGGGTCCACACCCTCATCAAATTTGGGATTTGGGGGCCGCGTGGAAGCAATGGACAGGCCTGCCGTTTGTTTA
>JBDKKQ010000367.1:0-7645 GCA_039796015.1 Verrucomicrobiota bacterium | reverse complement strand
GTCATTAGCGGCGAGGTCCTTTCGGACATCGGTTCTTCAATGGTGGAGTTGGTGAGTGACCAGTTGGAGCGGGCGGCGGTCGAAGGGGTGTCTGCTGTTATTCTGAAGGTGGATTCACCGGGTGGTGAAGTGTTGGCCAGCGACGAGATCTACCTGCTGCTGGAGAAGTTTCAGAAAGAACACGACATCCCGGTCGTCGCTTCCATGGGTTCGCTGGCAGCGTCGGGTGGTTATTACGTGAGCGCCCCCTGCCGTTGGATTGTGGCCAATGAGTTGACCATGACCGGCAGCATCGGTGTGATCTTCCACAGCTACAATTACCGCGGCCTGATGGACAAGGTGGGTGTACGGCCGGACATCACTAAGAGCGGCAAGCTCAAGGACATGATGAGCGGAGAAAAACTGCCCGAAGAGGTCCTGCCTGAAGAACGCGCCATCCTTCAAGGAATGATCGATGAGAGCTTTGCCAAGTTCAAAGACATCATCCGCACCGGTCGCAATCACGCGGCCGAGTTGAACCTGAAGGACGGGGTCACGGAGGGTCGCAAACTAGCTTCCAATTGGACCGAGTTCGCCGATGGCCGGATCCTGTCCGGTCAACAGGCCTTGAATCTGGGCCTAGTCGATGAGTTGGGAAATTTCGAAGTGGCCTTAGATCGCGCACTTCAGTTGGCCCGTCTGGATGGCGCCAAACTGATTACCTATCAGCCCCACTTCCGCTTTCCGGGTTTCCTCTCGCTGCTGGGGCAAGCCCGCTCCGGATCGGTCAAGGTAGACTTAGGCTTGCCCCTTCAGTCGCGGTTGCCGGAGGGGCGGTTGTACTTTATGTCCCCGCTGCACATGCATTGAGTGACTGCCTGAAGTGAGGCGATGGCCAAGGCTCGACAGCGAGGTGGGCTGATTTCACGATGCGCCCACCTTCCTATGGCTCAACGCTCGCTCCTCATCGGCATCGATTCCGGCACGCAATCCACCAAGGCACTGATTGTCGACGCGGTCTCCGGCCGCGTCCTAGGGGAGGGCTCGGCCCCCCACACCCTCTTGTCCGGTCTCCCGGCCGGAGCCAAGGAACAGGACCCCGCCCAATGGGTGCGGGCCACGACCCGTGCCATCCAGGCGGCCCTGAAGTCAGCCAAGGCTAAGGCGACGGAAGTCGTCGCCATTGGTGTCAGTGGCCAACAACACGGATTTGTGGCCCTCGACGCGCAGAATCGGGTTATCCGTCCGGCCAAGCTGTGGTGCGACACGGTGACGGCTCCGGAGTGCGCGGAGATCACGGCTGCGATGGGCGGGACCAAGAAAACTCATCAAGCCCTCGGCAATGCCGTTCTGCCAGGGTTCACCGCTCCCAAGATCCTTTGGCTGAAGCGGCATGAGCCAGAGAACTTTGCCCGATTGGCCACGGTTCTACTGCCTCACGACTACCTCAATTTCTGGCTCACCGGCGACAAGTTCATGGAGTATGGCGACGCCTCGGGCACGGCCCTCATGGATGTCCGCCGGCGTCGCTGGTCGTCTGCGGTGATACGCGCCATCGATCCCGAGTTAGAAGGCAAGTTGCCCGCACTTTCACCCAGTGATCGTCCGGCCGGTCACTTGTCGGCCAAGACGGCCAAGACTCTAGGACTCAATCCTGGTGTCGTAGTCAGCGCCGGCGGTGGTGACAACATGATGGGGGCCATTGGCACGGGAAACACCCGCGAGGGCGTCATCACGGCCAGTTTCGGGACCAGCGGCACGATCTATGCCTGTGCCGAGAAGCCCGTGATCGACCCGGCCGGTGAGATCGCTGCCTTTTGCGATTCGACCAACCGATGGTTGCCGTTGCTTTGCACCATGAATGTCACGGTGGCCACGGAGATGGTTCGATCCGAGGCAAATCTAGATCACGCCCAGTTCGAAAAATTGGCGACCAAGGCTCCGGCGGGTTCCGACGGTTTGATGCTTCTGCCGTACCTCGAAGGAGAGCGAACCCCCAATATCCCGGACGGCACCGGGGTGTTTTTCGGGGTTCGTCCGAAGACCTTCACCTCGGCGCATTATGCCCGCGCGGCCATGGAGGGTGTGACTCTGGGTATGAACTATGGTCTGCGTCGACTCGCAACACTGGGAGTTACCGCTCAACAAGTTCGCGCGACCGGCGGTGGGGCCAAGTCCAAACTGTGGAGACAGATTATGGCCGATGTGTTTAATGCCGAGGTGGTCACTCTCAAAGTCGCCGAGGGGGCTGCCTATGGAGCGGCTCTTCAGGCCCTCTGGTGTTGGCGGCGGGAGAAGGGAGAGACTGTGGGCATCTCTGAGATCACTGAGCGTTTTGTCTCCGTGATCGCCAACGAGACCACGGTTCCCAAAGCCGCCAATGTCGAGGTCTATCAAGGTCTCCAGCAATTGCAGGAAGAACTGGCTCGGTCGCTGCGCCCGGCCTTTGCTCAACACCGACGGTGGGTGGGTTGATCGGCTCAGAAGAAAGAAGAAAAAAGGAAGAAGGAAGAAGGAAGGAGGAAGGAACCCAACCTTACCCGAGCACCTCCGAGGTAGGGCGATTTCTCCGAAAGCGCCACGTCGTCGGTAAAGACGGTGTCTCACCGGTAGCGGCAAGTCGGTAGGGACGGTGTCTCACCGTCCGTTCCCTGGGCTGCCGGGCGAGGTAGGGATGGCCCGAGAGACTCGGTCCCTATCGGGGAGGTGGCAGCGGGGCCATCCCTATACCTATCTCGGAAGTCCTCGGACAACATCCGGGGGGGGCAAAAACCAACTGTCAGTCACGGTGTGAAAACCAAACAAATCGGCCGGTTTGAAAACTACTGAGCACAGGAACTTAGCGGATCATCGATCTGGCCTGAGGTCGTCGGTTCCCCGAGGGAATTCTTATCAAGTCTGGTGGGCTCCGGACGCATTCGGCCTCATCCGGAAAAAGGAAGAAACGCTGGTGCTCGTCCTGGAAAAACGGATCCGAGGGCCTGACAAAACCGCAGATCTCAAAACCACAGCTTTCCGCGGATTTCAAGACGTTGCTGGGGAAAGGGAAAGGAATCGAGAGGGAAGAATCTGGTGCACCCGCCAGGAGTTGAACCTGGAACCTGCTGATCCGTAGTCAGCCGCTCTATCCAATTGAGCTACGGGTGCACAAAGGAGTCGCGAAGCTAAGGACGAGGAGCTCTTGGATCAAGCGTTTTCCAACGAAGTTTTTTGATTCGACTCGAGTCTGTCACCGTTCCGTTTTTTGGCGGAGGTGATTCTTTTGGTCGAACCATCCCGCCCTCTGCTCCCGGCCGGAAGTACGATCAACTCGGGTAGTTTATTTCGGTTGGCGCCTGATTCAGTCCGCTCAAACGGATGTGGAAGTCTTCGTGGTGAGAGGAGGGAGAACAATTGAAGACTCAGGCGGCCTGGATCTTGACCGTAAAGATCCCCTCATCGGCGAAGACCCAAAGATCCCCCGAACCGGGTTCGACCAGCAGCGTCCAGCAGCGAAACAGTGGAGGAGGTGAGTCGCCTCGATTGGGGAGGGCTTGAGGTAGGTGTTCTCCGGATTCGGTCCACAGATGAACGTGTGCCTGAGCCGGACGGGTCGGTTCGCTGCCTGTGAGGAAGAGCACCGAGTCCAGAGCCGGGTGATAAATTCCTTTTTGCAGCCCCGGTGGGGTCCATTCCTGGATCCCCAACAACGGACGCCACTGTTGGGTGGTCAGATCAAGTCGCCAAAAATCCCCCAACGGGTAAAAGGTGCCTGTGAAGGATTTGAGGTTCGCTTCCCGAAGCCCTTCCTGTCCCACCCGGTTTCCGAAGCCGCCCATCATGAACCAAGTCTTACGGTCTTTTCCGGGAAAAATCTGTGCGCCTCCCCGCGGCCAAGGCAATTGGGGAGATGTCTCGGAGATTTGTTCCCAAAGCCCGGTCTTGGAGTTGTATTCGTGGCGGCGGTTGTGCACCCGGAAATTGCCGTATCCGCCAAACTGGCCGATGCGCTGTTGGATCGGGTTGACGTAACCCGAACCCGTAAAATCCAACTGGTTCAATAGCTGGGTAGGCAGGGGCTCCGGTGGGGATTCATCCAAGGGCATCCGGAACACCTGACCGGAAACCGATTCGCAGAAAATGAGTTCTTCCGACCATGGTGAGTAGGTGGAAAAGAGGATGCGATGCGGGCCTTTCGGATGGGCAGTGTACTTCCATTGAAAGCGCTCCAAGTCGTAGCGCTGAAAGAAGGACCCACGGGCATCGGCCGTGACGCAGTAGAGCATCCGGGTCTTCCAGTCGCAGGTGAGCTCGTTGGCGATCCATTGCTCGTAGCCGAACCGGGCCTTGGATCGGTGGTGCCACACCGCATGGTGGGAGGGTAGGTTTCGGACGATAGAGAATCCGCCAACCGCGGCACCCAGGGTCAGCAGCGCTGCGGCCGCCTTGCGTCGGGAGAGTCGGGTTCGCCCCTCTTCGGCCTCGGAGAGCGCCTGCCCGAATTGGGCTGCTTTGGAGAAACGTCGGGTGACACGCACGTCCGTGGCTCGGATCAAAGACTCGTTCAACATCCAGCCATGCGCTTCCCACTCCGGGGCGTTGAGCAAGCGGGTAGGCAGGTTCGGAAATTGGTAGCGTTCAAAGCCGCTCCAGACCTCATAGAGGGTGCGTCCGAGAGCAAAGACATCGAGCGCGTGTGAACCGTGCTTATCGGGAGGGTAGTAACCATCGGAGCCCATGTGCCGATGGGGCTGCGCCGATTTGCTCACCGAACCGTAGTCGCCCAAGGTGGGAAGCCCATCGAGGAAGAGGATGTTTGATGGCTTGATGTCCAGGTGGAGCAACCCTTCGTCATGAAGTGCGGTGAGCGCCGAGGCCAAACGGATGCCCCATGAAATCACAGTCTGGGTGAGGGGCTCGGGGTTTTGCCGACACCACTCGGCCAAGGTCATGGGGCGGTAGGCGGCAAAATCCTCGGGCATGGTCCCGGTCACATCGTCAGCCAACGGGAATTTTTCCCACAGGA
This sequence comes from Verrucomicrobiota bacterium, assembly GCA_039796015.1. Lineage (GTDB taxonomy): Bacteria > Verrucomicrobiota > Verrucomicrobiia > Limisphaerales > UBA9464 > SXXZ01. Next base: position 2,661 of record JBDKKQ010000367.1, on the reverse strand, counting down.
TTCCAGTATTGGTATTGGCACCCCAATCGAGCATTGGCAGCAGGCCGGGAGTCTCCTGGGACACCCGCATGAGCGCATTGCGGAGGGTGATCTGCTCCTGGAGTTCGGCTGGGTCTGTCGAATAATTCAGTTTGAGACAGCAGGGGCGGTATTGGGAATCGCGAACTAACAATACCCAAGAATTCGGCCGCTGGGAAATGGGTCGAATCAGCTCGTAATCTGGGGGCAACGCTGGTCCAGACCCGGTCATGGCTTGGGAGTAATCATCTCCTCACTAAGGAGTTGATTGTAGGACTGGCGAGCCACCTTTTTAATACGGTGGGCGATCAGGCGAACATTGAAGTGGCTGGTGTTGAAGTGCCGGGCGACTTCCTGAGAGGAAAGTCCCTGAATCACGTAGGTGTCAAAAATTTGCCAGTGCCGGGGTGAGACCTGACTGCGGGCCCGGTTGAGAGAAAGGGACCAAAGGTGGGATTCGGCCTCGATGCGCTCTTCAGTTGAGATTCCATCCCCGCTCAGCGGATCCATCCATTGCTGCACCAAGGTGAGCACCTTGGGGGAGAGAGGCTGGTGCGGTGTGTTTTTGAAGAAGTGGATAATGTGCCGGTTGACGACGTCGGTCAGCCAAGCTCGAAGGCTCTTGGGTTCCCAGTGGTTTTCGGCCTTTCCCATCTGGAGGGCCAGTTGGCAGAAGGTTTCCTGGGTAATCTCCTCGGCCTCCTGAGGCGTTAGGCCGCTCTTTGCACAATGGGTCAGGATAGGGACTCGGTATGTGGCCGAGAGCTGAACCCAAGTCTCATTGTCTGAGAGATTCTTAGCGTCATTAAGCCACTGGGCATTGGTTGTGGGAGCGTCTATCACAATAGGAGTTCCCTTTTCATACAGGGATCGCCCTCGAGAACGGGATTTTTAAATCTGCTAAAAACGAATTATTTTTTGTAACGGGTGTTTTGAGAAATTCGGCGACTGAGGGTCCTGATGAGTCCGGTATCAGGCTCGCGCGTTCGGCTTTTTGGTGTCAGCGTGCCCGACATGGATCGGCGAGCGTTTTTGGCGGCGATGGGGTGGGGTGGCGGTTGGCTTGCGGCCCCAGATTTGGCCGCGTCCGAGCGCCGAATGACCGTGATGTCCGCAACGGTACTCATCGTTGGAGGTGGAGTCGGGGGTGTGGCGGCCGCTTTGGCAGCCTGCCGTGCGGGACAGCGGGTAGTGCTGACCGAGGAAACTCTCTGGATCGGAGGTCAACTCACCTCCCAGGGGGTGCCGCCCGATGAGCATCCTTGGATCGAGGAGGCGGGCTGCACTCGGAGTTACCGCCAGTTCCGAGATGAGGTTCGGCTTGGATTTCTGCGGCACTCGTCGCTGAACGCAGCCTCAAGGTCCGCGGCGCGGATGAATCCAGGTGGCGGATGGGTCTCCCGGTTGTGCCATGAGCCGCGACTGGCTTTAGCTGTTTTGGAATCGATGCTGGCTCCGCACATTGCCAACGGACGGCTGACCCTCTTGCTGGGGCATCGTCCTGTCGCCGCTTCGGTGCAGGGAGATCGAATCGAATCGGTGACCTTTGAGGCAGTGACTGGAGGTCGTCGACGGGTGGTGTCGGCGTCGTGGGTGCTGGAAGCCACGGAACTCGGTGATTTGTTGCCGTTGGCCGGAGTGGAACATGTGACCGGGGCCGAATCTCGATCGGAAACCGATGAGCCCTCCGCGCCAGAGAAAGCCGATCCGCTCGATCAGCAGGCCATCACCTGGTGCTTTGGCTTGGAACACCATGCAGGCCAAAATCATGTAATCCAACGCCCGGACGACTACGCCCGGTGGCGGGATTATGTACCCAAGATGACGCCACCGTGGCCGGGTCGATTGTTTGCCTGGGAACATTCCCATCCCATTACCCTTCAGCCTCGGACCTTGCCCTTCGATCCGGTGGGGGAAGGGGCGTTTCCCAACCTGTGGACGTATCGTCGCATTCGCGATGCGTCCCGGTTCCAGGATCCAAAGGCTTTTCCTTCAGTCTGCCTGGTGAACTGGCCCCAGAATGATCACTGGCTGGCCCCGCTGGTGGGGCCGGGTGTTACTCTGGAGCAACGTCGGCAGCGTGAGGCTGAGGCCAAGGCGTTGAGTCGGAGCCTCATCTATTGGTTGCAAACCGACGCGCCGCGACCGGATGGCGGAACGGGGTGGCCAGGTCTTAAGGCCAGTGCTGGCGTGCTGGGCACTCCCGACGGGTTTGCCCTGGCTCCGTACATCCGTGAAAGCCGTCGCATTCGCGCGAAGTTCACGGTCACCGAACGCCATATTTCCACCGACCTCCGTAAGGCCGAGACCGGTGCCGCCGCCGAGACGGTTCGGGCTGCGCCATTTCGGGATTCTGTGGGGGTTGGAGCCTATCGCATCGACCTGCATCCTTCGACCAGTGGTCGCAACTATGTCGATGTCTCCAGTCTGCCGTTCCAAATCCCGTTGGGCGCGCTGCTGCCGCGGCGGGTGGAGAACCTCATTGCTGCGGGCAAGTGCCTGGGGGTTACTCACATTGCCAACGGTTGCTATCGATTGCACCCCGTGGAGTGGAACATCGGAGAGGCGGCCGGGGCGTTGGCTGCGTTCTGCGTGGATCGTCAGCTCACGCCGGCCGCGGTCCATGCCACGGTGGACTTGACC
>JBDKKQ010000366.1:0-14299 GCA_039796015.1 Verrucomicrobiota bacterium | reverse complement strand
GCGATACGAAACCTGCTGGAATATCGACTCGATCGAAAGGAATCCCGCCTCTGGATTGTCGCCGCCCTCATGGGGGTCGGTATCGCCAACAGCCATGCATTCATCGGGTTTGCACCGATGTTCTTAGTGGCGATCGTTTGGATTCGTGGATGGGAGTTTTTCCACTTGGGTTTTCTGTCTCGGATGTTCCTGGCAGGGTTGGTGGGTCTTTCCTTGCTGATCTGGATTCCGTTGTCGGCGCGCATGACCGGACGATTTGACGAAAGCTTCTGGAGCCTTTTTCGGACGGGCCTGGAGCTCAAGGCCAGCCACCTGCTGATGTTTCCGCGGGGCCGCTTTCTGTTTCTGTTCCTGTTGATGATCGCGCCGCTGGTGGGAGTCGGCATCCGCTGGCCTTCCCGGATGGGTGCCGGTTTGGACACCTTGGCCGCGATGGTCGCCTGGCAGGTGTTGGTTCTCGCTTGGTTCGGTCTTTGCATCGCTGTCGCGTTTGATTTGAAGTTCAGCCCCCGTCAGTTGGGCTATGGGGTTCCTCTGCTGACCTTCTCCTTCTGTGCTTCCCTCGTGGTGGGCTATTTTGCGGGGTATTATCTTCTGATCTGGACCGGGCGAGCGGATTCTCGACACGCCTATTCGATCACGCCTTTGTCCTCGGGCTTGTCGCGTTTGGCCGGCGTCTTGGTGGTTTCGTTGACGCTTCTGGTTCCTGTGGCCTTGGTTGCCAAAAACTGGAAGATCATCTTGGCCGACAATGGTTCCAGTCTTCGGGATTACTCGCGCACCATGCTCGCTCCGCTCCACCGGGCTCCGGGGTTGGTATTTGTCGATGACTCCACCTTGTTCATGGCCCTGTCGGCCGGGAATGAGACGCTGGCCAGCAACGGTGGGCATTTGTTGGTCAATACCCGTCTGGCTCCAGTGCGGGTGTACCGACAGTTTTTGGCGAGTCGGTATGCGGAGCGTTGGCCGGCATTGCGTGAAATCGCCATAGCCAAAGACAACATTGCAGGACTTTGGCTGACGCTGGCGACCCGGGGCGCTCAAAGCAATCAGACCTTCTTCGCATCCACCGTCTTTAGCTTCTTTGCCGAGCCGTTTGACTTTCGGCCGGTTGGATCGTTGCACGGCGCTCTGCCTCGGAAAGCATTGCTGCCGAGCGCAGCCAATGAGGCGGAGTTGGATCAGGTGCGCCGGTTTTGGGGTGAGGTACAGCCTTCGTTGGATGCGGTGGTTCGGGATGCCGCTCGAGGCTCGTCTAACGCGGTGATCGTGGCCGCGATGTGGTCCCGCTCCGTCAATGCTTCAGGGGTATTCCTTCAGGAGGGAGGTCGTCTGAAGGAGGCTGGAACTCTTTTCACCGAGGCGCTTCGCTTGAACGTCGAAAACGCCGCGGCGCGGGTTAATCTGGAGGTGAACCGTGCTTTGGTTGCTGGCAAACCCCTCTCGCCGGACCTTGTCAAACTCTGGGACGGAAAACCTGGATTGCTCGACTTGCATGGCCCGGTGGATGAGCCGGAATTCCTTCGCATCTTTGGATCGGCGCTCCTGGCTCAGAAGGACGACATGGTGCGTCGGGCCGCGGTGGGCTTTGCTCGGGCCACCCAGTTGTCACCCACCAATCACTTTAACCAGTTTGGCTTCATCGCGGCGGCTCTGGCCGTTGGAGATTTGGCTTCGGCGACCAACACGTTGAATGGGTTGAAAGCCGATCCCTCCCGTGCCAACTGGACTCCGGTGGAAAAATCCGGTCTGGCTGAATCCGAGGGCCGTGTGCTCATCGCCTTGAACCGATTGCAGGAGGCCGAGGTATTCTTGCAGGAGGCTCGGCGCCTCAATCCCAACAACCCGGATCTCTACGATTACCTCTCCTACCTTTACTTACTTTTGGGCAAGACCAATGAGTCTCTGGCCATGACGGAGTCTTGGGAAAAGGTTGCGAAGTTGGATCCAGCACCTGCGTCCCGTCGTGGGCTCATTCTGATGCAACTGGGTCGGTACGGGCCTGCATCCGAGGCCCTGACCAAGGTTCTCGACCAGGAGCCCGACAATTCGGTGGCCCGGGTCAATCGGGCCATCGCTCGACTGATGCTCAAACAACTGCCCGAGTCGCGTGCCGATTACGAGCGCTTGATCAAGGGCGGACGTGAGACCTTTCAGGTTCGCTTTGGTTTGGCCGAGATAGCTCACCAATTAAACCAGTCGTCGGAGGAGCAGAAGCAATTGGAGCGCTATCTCGAGTTAGCTCCGAAGGGCACGGCTGAATTGACCAATGTTATCAGCCGACTGGCCGCCCTGAAGTCCTCGCGCTAATCCCAAGGGCCACCGGCACCATTGGGAACGCTGGCCATCGACCTGTTGAGCCCATGCGTGTGAGTCATGTCATCACTCGGTTGATTGTCGGCGGGGCGCAGGAGAACACGCTCAGCTCGGTTCTTGGCTTGGGGCGAATTTCTGATTGGGAGGTAGAACTCATCTCGGGCCTCACCAGTGGACCGGAAGGCTCCCTCGAACCCATCGCCCGGGCGGTGCCCGGACTTTTGCGTTTGGAGTCGAGTCTTGTTCGGCCTGTTCACCCGCTGATGGATGCTCTGGCCTACCTGCGGCTTCGCAGTCACTTCCGTCGCACTCGTCCCCAAATTGTGCACACCCACAGCGGCAAGGCGGGCATCGTTGGACGTTTCGCAGCGCGCCATGCTGGGGTTCCCCAAGTGATCCACACCATCCATGGACCGAGCTTTGGCCCGTTTCAGGGGGCAGCCGCCAATGCGATGTTCCGGGGCGCAGAACGGGCCGCCGGGCGGCAGACCGATCATTTTGTGGTGGTCGCTGAGGCAATGACCCGACAATACCTCGACGCCGGCATCGGTGATTCAGCTCAGTACACCCGGATTTTCAGTGGTTTTGATTTAGCGCCGTTCCTTGGGGTTCAGCGAGATCTACAACTGGCCGAGCGACTGGGGATCCGCCCCGGTGAGTTTGTCGTGGGCAAGGTGGCTCGTCTTTTCCAACTCAAGGGACACGATGAGCTGTTCAACGCCGCCGTTGAGATGGTGCGACGAGTCCCTAATGTGCGATTCCTGTTGCTGGGTGATGGTCCCTGGCGTGCGCGCTTTGAGACCATGGCCGCCACAATGCCCGGCTTGGCCGGACGGTTTGTTTTTGCGGGTTTGGTGCCGCCTTCGGAGGTCTCCCGATATCTGGGCTTGATGGATGTTCTGGTGCACTTGTCGCGCCGAGAAGGCTTGGCTCGGGTGCTGCCTCAAGCCCTAGCGGCCGGAAAACCGGTGATAGCCTTCGATTGTGACGGAGCCGCCGAGGTGTGTCGGGATTTGGAGACAGGTTTTTTGCTTCAACCGGGAGATCTGCCCGGTTTGGTGGATCGAGTCACCCGGTTGGCGGGGGATCCGGAGTTGGCCCGGAGACTGGGAGTCACCGGGCGGTCTTGGGTGCGGGAGCGTTTCTCGGAGGAGGCACTCGTCCAATCCTTGGATGCTTTGTACCGCCGCCTGCTCCATGGGGCGGGAGGCTCGTTTCGATGAAATCCGAGGTATTGACCGTGCTCGGGGCATTCGGGGTGACTTTCACCATCTCGGCTGTCTCGTTGCCGCTGTGGCAGGCGCTTTGCCGTCGATGGGGTCATGTCGATGATCCGGGTCACCGGAAGATTCATACTCAACCTATTCCGCTGGCGGGCGGGTTTGCCGTATCGGCCGGAGGGCTCTTGGGCGGACTGCTGATTTGGATCCTGGCATCGTCAGGAGTGCTGGGCCGCGTGGAGGTCGGATCCCTCTGGGTCGGAGCCGAGGGGGTACGCCGCTTCGGAGTGCTGCTCGCCGGAGCCGTGGGCATGCTGGCTTTGGGAGCGTGGGATGACCGTCGGGATCTCGGGGCCGGTATGAAGTTTCTTGTGCAGGGACTGATCGCCGTTTTGGTCTCAATATATGGGGTCCAGGTGCCTGTCCCGGACGGGATGGCCGTTCTCAGGCAGCCACTCACGGTATTCTGGATCCTGGCAGTCACCAATGCCTTCAATCTGAGCGATAACATGAATGGCCTGTGTGCGGGTCTCGGTTTGATCGGGGCCTCCGCCGTGTCGGCTGCATCGCTGCTGTTTCAGGGTCAATTCGAGTTGGCCTGCGGGGCGGCTCTCATCGCCGGAAGCCTGGCGGGCTATTTGCCCTACAACTATCCCCGCGCCTCGGTCTTTCTGGGGGATGCTGGGAGCCAATGGGTTGGCTATTGGATCTCTGTCTTGGCGCTGCTGTTTGTGAGGCCGTTTACGAGTTCCAACGGCGGGCTCCAACAGTCCTGGAAGGCCGCGTTTGCGGTGGCAGCCGTACCCCTCATCGATATGGCCTTTGTGGTCGTCTCGCGTACCTGGAGAGGGCAGCCCTTCTGGGTGGGTGACACTCACCACCTGAGTCACCGCCTAGCCCGAACGAGTCTGGGGAAGGCAGGCGCGGTAGCCGTCTTGTGGCTCCTGGGGGCCCTTCTGGTGGCCCTTTTCAACCGCTGAGCCGGTGGAGTGGCTCTAAAGTTGCCGGGCGGAAAGTTTTGCCCAGGCAGACGAATGGGTGGACTTCGCTTCCGCCCCGGTCCCGTCACTTGCGGGAGATCCTTCTTATAAAACCCAACAAAACGGGGGGTTTTCTGGTCGGCATGGTCGTTGCTTTACGGTGAGTACGGAGGCAAGTCCATGATTCAAACGCTGTTCAACCAGTCCAACTATGTGGTCACCAAGAAGCTCTTGGATGCCACGGTGCTGCGCCATCAGGCCATCGCCGGCAATTTGGCTAATGTTGAGACGCCGAACTACAAGCGGCTCGATGTGGCGCCGTCGTTTCAGGCGGAGTTGTCCAATGCGGTGAAGGCCAACGATCCGGGGCAGATCGCCAATATCCCGATCCCGACCCTTTCGGTCGATCCAATGGCCGTTGCCTCCAATCGCGACGGCAATTCCGTCAATTTGGAGCAGGAAATGTTGGCCATGAATGAGAACAGCTTGGCCCACACCCTAGAAGCTCAACTCATCACCGGTTCCATGCTCAAGCTGAGGATGGCCATCACGGGCCGTAGCTAAACCTTCGGAAGCCCCTCCCTATGATCGAACTCATCCCCAGTATTCAAAGCACCCGCTCTGCGCTCGATGCCGAACGGACCCGGATTGAGATCGTCTCCCAGAATCTGGCCAATGCCAATGTCACCCGATCCATCGATGGGCAGCCTTACAAGCGCAAGCAGGTGGTCTTCGAGACTCTGGTCAACAATGCCGGCACCAATGCAAACAGTGGTTCCACCATACGGGTGAGCCGTGTTGAGTCCGACAATCGACCCTTTCGTGAGGTCTTCAAACCGGATCATCCCGATGCCGATGCCCGGGGTTATGTTCGGTATCCAAACGTCAACGTTCACGAGGAGATGGTGGACCTCATCGCCTCCTCGCGGGCGTTCGAGGCCAACATCGCCGTGGTGAAGAACGCTCGACAACTAGCCCAGCAGGCTATGGCGATCGGCAAGCGCTGAGCCTCCACTGACACACTGCCATGGAAGCGCTATCCGCACTCCGAATGTTCAATCCGTCCGCCCTCCGAGAGTCGCCCCTCGGCAAGGCCGGGATGGAGTCTCTGCAGAAGGCGGGGATGGGAGACTTGGGAAAACTCATTCCCGACTCGGAGATGGGAAAGCTACAGCCGTTCAACAAGGCATTCCCGGACGCGATGCCGCTGCCCACGGGGGTGAATCCGAGTGGTATCCCCTCGCTGGGGAGAGTCTCGGGGCGAGATGCCTTTGCCGACACCCTGGGTCGGTTTGTGGGCGAAGTGGCTGACAAGCAAGTGGCCGCTGGAGATTCGGTTCGCGGCTTGGTCACTCAGCAGGGAGTGCCTCTGCACCAAGCCATGATCGCCATGGAGGAAGCCAGTGTCTCTTTCCAGTTGATGGTCGAGGTGCGCAACAAGCTCCTCGAATCGTACCAAGAATTGATGCGGATGCAGGTCTGAGGATTAAGGGCCCCAAGTGATGAACAACAGTTTCCAAGAACTCCTGCAGCAATTGGCTTCCGTCTGGAAGGAGATCGGCATCAACCAGCGAGTCTCGATCGTCCTCGCCGGATTGGTCGTATTGCTCGGTTTGAGCGGCATCGCGGTTTGGTCGAGCCGTGAAGACTACACTGTTCTCTTTGGCAACCTTGCCGAGGCCGAGGCTTCCAAGGTCATCAATGCGCTCGATGAGGGCAAAATTCCGTACAAGGTCCGGGGCGGCGGCAGCATCTCGGTGCCCGCCGACAAGGTTCATTCCCTGCGCATCCAATTGGCTGGCAAGGGGATTCCCGGTGGCGGTACGACGGGGTTTTCTCTCTTCGATAAGCCTAATTTCGGCATTTCGGACTTTGTGCAGCGGGTCAATTACCTGCGGGCCATCCAGGGGGAATTGTCCCAGACCATTTCACGGGTCGATGGCATCGATTCCGCCCAAGTCATGCTCGTAATGCCCGAGAACCGTCTACTGGTGGAGTATCAGAAGAAACCCAGCGCCTCGGTGTTCCTGAAGCTGCGGGGTAACGTGCCCATCCCTGCCGCGACGGTGAATGCTATCCGCTTCCTCGTTGCCAATGCGGTCGAAGGGCTCAATCCGGAAGGGGTCTCCATTACCGACAACATCGGCAACCTCCTGACCGAGGCCTTCGATAATGATCCTATTACTGGGGCTACTTCATCGCAGCTCAAGCAACGCCGCGAATACGAAAACTATTTAGCCAAAAAGGTGGAGTCGTTTTTGGCCCCTTATGTCGGGGGTCCGTCGCGGGTTATGGCGCGTGTGTCGGTCGACCTAGACTACACGAGCCTGCAGCGGAAGGAGACCAAGTTTGATCCGGAGAGTCAGGTGAAGCGCACGGAAACGGTCACCGACGAGCGCATCGACAATACGAGCTCGACCCTAACGGGCGCGGTCGGAGCGCCGGGTGCGGCGACCAATGCTAATACGGACACCAACAGTCCGGCCGGCACTGCTCCGACGACCAAGAACAACACGAGCAAAAAAGTCACCCAGAACAATTACGAGATCAACGAGATCACCACGACGCAGAGTCAAATCCCAGGCTCTACCAAGCGCATTTCGGCCGCGGTCTTCATCCCCATCGAGTACACGGTGACCGGGACCAATCGTGTGGCCGTACCCCGCAGTCCGGTTGAGATGATCAAGATTCGTTCTGCAGTCCGCTCGGCCCTGGGCATTGTCACAAATAGCGTGGACGGAAGGGTTGACGAACTGGCTGTCGAAGAAATCGCCTTCAATGATCAACCCGCCTTCGAGTTGACCCAGCGGCTCGAAAAGAGCGAGCGCCAGCGCCTTTGGATCGAGATCGCGCGTGATTCAGTTTTCCCGCTCTTGGGTGTCGGAGTGCTGGCCTTGTTCTGGCGTATCTTCCAGAAGACCAGCATCGATGAAATCCCTATCGGAATCCCAATCGGTGCCGCCTCCGGGGATGGCGGATCTCAGATGAATAGCTTCGCCTCCGGCCTGAGGGCGGGCTCTGCCGGCGAACCGGATGAAGTCCAACCCTTCGTGATGACTGCGGACATGATGAACCAGCTCATGAAGGAAAACCCCACCAATATGACCCACGCGCTCCGTACCTGGATGACCCGCGGTGCCGAAAAATCAAAGTGATCTGCTATGGCTGCACCAGCTCCCGAGATTCTGGCCTCGAGCCCCGCTGATTTTGCCCGTCTGACACGGACACAGAAGATCGCCTTGCTCTTGGTGGTCCTGGGAGAAGACACCGCAATCTCCTTTCTGCGAGTGCTTCAGCCCGACGAGTTGGAGGCCATCTGTGCCGAGATGGCCAAGGTGGGAATGCTCTCCATAGAGATGCAGAACGTGGTTCTGAAGGAGTTCACAGATGTAGCTATCCACGCCAGCACCTCCCTGCGTGGCGGTTTAGATTTCACCCAAACGATGTTGGAAAAAGCCCTGGGCCTCTACAAGGCGGCCACGGTGATCAGCCGGGTGATGCCCACCCGCACGCCCGTCTCCTCGATGACGCAAATCGTCGAACTAGACCCCCGGCAAATCTTTAACCTGCTCAAGCTTGAACAGCCGCAGACGATCTCGCTGGTCCTCTCCTACCTACCATCCGAGAAGGCTTCCCAGCTGTTGATCATGCTCCGGAGCGATCTGCGAGATCTGGTCATTGAGCGGCTGGCTACTCTGCAAGAGACCCCTATCGAAATTGTCGAAAAGGTGGTCGAACAGCTCAATCGCAAGCTCGGTAACCAGCACTCGCGCGCCCTCAATAAAACCGGGGGACTAAAGAGCGCTGCCAATTTGCTGAACTCGCTCGACAAGAATTTGACCAAGAGCCTCTTGATGAACATCGAGGAACGCAATCCGGAGCTCGGTCAGCAAATCCGCCAGAAGATGTTCACCTTCGAGGATGTGGCCTCTCTGGAAACCCCGGTTCTCCAGCGGGTGCTGCGCGAGGTGGATTTGCGCGATCTGGCAGTCGCCCTCAAGACGGCCAGCGACACGCTCAAGGGAGCCCTTCTCAGCGCGGTGTCCAGACGTGCTGCCGAAACGGTGCAGGAAGAGATGAGCTTCATGGGGCCGCTCAAGCTGCGCGATATCGAGGCAGCCCAGATGCGCATCATCGAACTAGTCCGTAAATCCGAGGCCGACAACGAAGGGCTTACCTCTTCCTGATTATGCAACTCAAACCCGATTCGATCCCTATTGCCTTTGTCGAAGCCCTCCGCGAGGTCCAAGTCATTAAGGTCTCGCTCTCGGAATTGGAGCGCAAATGGTGTCTGCGTGAGCAAGAGGCCTATGCGCGGGGTGTCGCTGACGGTGAAAGAGCTCTGAGTGAGCAACTGGTTCAGCAGCGCGCCGATCTGCGGCATCTCCAGAATCGGCTCTTCGTCCAGCTCGAGAACACGATTCCCCAGGTGGTGAGAGACTGCGAGCAGGCGCTCATCGGCATCGCCTGGGAGACGGCTCGCAAAGTCGTCAACAGCATCGAGATCACCCCCAGCTTGGTTGAGGCTGCCTTGGAGGAGTCGCTGGTTTCGCTCCGCCAGACGGGTCGGGTTCGGGTGCAGCTCCATGCCGAAGATCTTGCACTCCTTGAGGGGGTCAACAGCCCGGTACTACTCAAGGAGCTTGGAGGCGAGCGACTCCGCTTCGAAGTGTCCTCGGAGGTCGGGCGCGGTGGCTGCTTGGTGTACACCGATTTCGGGACAGTGGACGCCCGCCGAGAGGTGAAGCTCGAACTGCTGCGGCAATCGATGGAATCATGAACTCTTCAGGCACATCGCCGGGGCAACGATTGGGAGGCATCCTAGAGCGGGTGCGGAGTACTCGTGTGGTCGAAAATCGCGGCCGGGTCGTTCAACTCATCGGCTTGGTGATTGAGAGCGAGGGGCCTCTTTGTGCCGTGGGAGAACTTTGTCGGATCGAGGGTGGCCACAAGAAGGGCGACGCGTTGGCCGAAGTGGTCGGATTTCGTCAGGGTCGGGTGCTTCTAATGCCCTTGGCTGAGACCCATGGCATCCATCCCGGGTCCGAGGTCGTCGCACTGGGGCACCCCTTGGAGGTTCCTGTGGGGGCAGATTTGCTGGGTCGCGTTCTCAATGGACTGGGAGAGCCCATCGATGCTCTCCCACCGGTGAGGCCGGTGTTCCGAGCCCCGTGCATGGCACCCCCACCCCACCCCTTGCAGCGCCGCCGGATCAGCGAAGTGTTTGGTACCGGGATCAAGGCGCTCGACACGCTGATTCCCGTCGGCCGTGGGCAGCGTCTAGGAATCTTTGCTGGATCGGGCGTCGGTAAATCCACGCTCCTGGGCATGATGGCTGCCCAGGCGGAGGCCGACGTCAACGTCATCGCTTTGATCGGTGAGCGCGGTCGTGAGGTGCGAGAATTCTTAGAGAAGGATCTCTCGGAAGAGGGGCGTGCCAAATCGGTGATCGTGGTGGCAACCTCCAATGAGCCCGCATTGATGCGCATAAAGGGGGCTTACTCGGCCATGGCCATCGCTGAGTATTTTCGGGATCAGGGAAAATCGGTCCTTCTGATGATGGATTCGGTGACCCGTTTTGCCATGGCCCAGCGGGAGATCGGACTGGCGGTGGGTGAGCCCCCCGCCACCCGGGGTTATACACCCAGCGTCTTTGCTCTCCTGCCCCAGTTGCTTGAACGGGCTGGTTCAGGACAGAGCGGGGCCATCACTGCATTCTTCACTGTCTTGGTCGAGGGAGACGACATGAACGAGCCGGTAGCAGACACGGTTCGAGGCATTCTCGACGGGCATATCGTGCTCGACCGCATTCTGGCGCAACAGAACCACTATCCGGCCATTGACGTGCTCCAGAGCATCAGCCGTCTTACTCGGGATTTATGCTCTGAGGAGCAGCTCCGTTTGGCCGGGCAGGCCCGCGAGCATCTTTCCAACTACAAGCGCAACGCGGACCTGATCAGCCTGGGGGCTTATGCGGCCGGCTCCAATCCAGCCATTGATGCCGCTATTCGCCTGAAGGAACCCCTGGAGAGTTTCCTTCGGCAGGGAGTCGATCAGGGCGTGACTCCCGCCCAGGCCTGGTCGGGTCTTCAATCGGCCGTGAACGGAGGGAGATCCTCGTGAACACCTTGATTTCAAAACACTCATTCCGGTCACGATGAAACGATTTCGATCCCGAGTCACAGCTCTCAGAGAGCTTCGACAACGTCGCGAAGAGGAAGCACTCCAAGTTCACGCCCGAGCGCTTCGGAACCGTCAGGCAGCCGAAGCGCAGTTTCAGGAGTGCCTAGGAGCCTTATTCCGTCATCAGCAGGAAGTGCAGACCGATTTGATGCGCGGGTGTCCGGCTTCTCGGCTCGCACAACAAGATGGATACCGACTGTTGCTAGAACAACGGTGCCACGAGAGCCGTCAGCAGGTGGTTGAGGCCACCTCTGCGAGCGCAGCGTCACTCCAGGCGGTTCTGCTAAGCCGTCGTGATCGTGAAGTGGTTGAAAAATTCTGTGCTAAGGAGTTGGTCGACCACCAACGTGAGCAGTTGAAGGAAGATCAGAAGAATCTTGATGAAATGGCCTTGCGACGTCGACCGGTCGATTTCGCTGCCCTTGGAAGCTCTCGAAAATTGTGAAATCCATCGCTATTCCCCTCGTCGGATCTCTGGTTGGCGCACTGCTGTATCTGGCTGTCACCGCCGGCTTGATTCTCAAGGGATACAAGCCGCCAGCGCCGCCGCCAGCTAAGGTTGCCAAGGTTGCCGCGGTCGAGGAATCAGAAGGTATTCAAGGGGCACCCTTGGCCGCTAAGTCTGCAGATGAACTCAATGGGACCACCCCTTCCTGGAAATACTACAACACGGACGTCGAGTTCCTCATCGAATACCTCAAGCAGACGAGCAATTCATTCCAGATTCGTCAGAAGGATTTGGACGAGTTGGGTCAACGGTTGGTGGCCGAACGTGCTGAACTAGCGTCCGTGACCCAGTCGGTGGCCCGTTTGCGCGACGACATTGATCGTCAAGTGATCCGGATTCAGGACGACGAGGCCATCAATGTGAAACGATTGGCCAAGACCTACGCGGGTATGGAGCCTTCTAGTGTCGCGAAGATTTTTGCGGAGTTGGACGAAAAGCTCGTCGTGAAGGTCATGAGCCAGATGAAGGACGATCAAAACGCCCCCATTCTTGATGCTTTGACCAAAACCGGTGTCCAAGGGGCAAAACTGGCAGCGGTCTTGTCGGATAAATTGCGACTGGTGCCCACCGGCAAGAAGTCATGAGCACTCTCAGTCCGCTGGGGGTGGAGATGCTGTTGTTTCCAACCGTTGCTGCGGTGTCAGGAGCCGGAGCTCTCGGAGTTCCCGAAAATCTGGATGGAGAGTCTTTGTTTGCGTCGATGGTCACAGGAGCGCTGACGTCAATGCACGGCGATGGGCTTGTCCATCCGCCCTCACCCGTTGGCGAAGCGGCGTTGGTAGCGCTTCCGGTTCAGACAGCGGAGTCTTTCGGGGGAGGGGCTAATGGGGTGGCTCATTCTGCGACGGTCATCGAGAAAACGGTGCCACCAGAACAGGGATTTAGGGTTGTGCAATCACTCGTGGGTTCGGACTTGCGTCCGACACCCGCCTCGTCCCATAGGCCTCACTGGGGTCTGCGACGGGGTGACTGTGCAACCCCGAAGGTTGCGGACGATTCCGAAGCGTCTCTCTGGGCAAATCGAGAACCTAAGGAGGGTCTCAACGATGAAGTGACCTCCGGTGGGTCGAGTCTGGGGATCTCCGAGAATGGAGGTATGCCCACTTGGGCCCGAGTTCCAGGGGTGTTACCCCCTTGGGTTCCCCCTGTGATGACTCCGGTGTCGGAGTCCTCGCTTGTAATGGGTTTTTTAGAGGGTTCGCAACCCTCAGGCCCGCCCTCTCCCTCCGGTCGGAGGCTGTCTCTTCGCACCGTTTTTGGGGTTTCTCCAACTCCATTCCCGCAGGGCTCCTCGTTGGCCGGCCAAACAGCAGCTCAACCTGCTCTCCAGCGGCCCCCCGGCGGCTCGGTCGGCGCCGGAAATCAAACGCCTCAAGAGTCGACAACGCCCATCGCCGCGGACACGACTCCTCCTCCGGAAACGGTTGCAGGAGACTTGCCGTTTCAGGGGCAAGAGCCCAACTGGAAACGCGTTGATTTAGAGACACCGCAGCCCGATCCGATCGGACCCATGGGCCCAGCATCGCGCGGCTCGCGGAGCGAGTGGAAAACATCGGGATCACCGGTCCCACGCTCCGTTGGCATCGACGTCTCGACCGGGCAACCGCCGTCCGTGGTTACTGCATCGACGGTGCTCTCCGGAGAGTCGCCTTCGGTGCCGCGTGTCGCAGTCATCTCTGGTCCAGGTGAGCCCCTCGAAGAGGGGTCGGCCCGTTGGGGTTCGGCGGCTGCGGGACGTTGGTGGTCGCTCTCTAGTCCTGGGTCCATGCCAGAGACTGTGGCTACGGTGTCTGAACCAGCCGCCAAGACGGGCTTCCCGTCGCAGCTTAATGGTCCTGATACAGAGCGACTCGCTAGTGGGTTTCCACAACTGAACATCCAACCAGTCTCAGTCTCGGTTCAAAACCCATCAGTGGCGCTCTCTCCGGTTTCAGGACCGGAGGTCGCCGCACGGGAATGGTTGCCGTCCGGCTTCACGAGGCTGAGACAGTCTTCAGTGGATTCGTGGTCGGATTCTGGTCGAGTCCTAGAACCCGTCTTCCGGTCAATTCCCGCAGCTCCGGCGAAGCTCGGAACCGAAGCGGTGGGTCCCGCTCTGGAAACCCTGCTTTCGAAGGGGACATCATTTGGGGAACAGGTCGCACCGGTCGTGATCGCCGAACCCGCTTCGGGCAGCGGTGGGCAGTCTCTCGAAATTGCCCTTTCAGCCCCCCGCGATGGGGGCACGGAGGAAGTTGTTCCGGAGGCTGTGGGAGTTTTGAAAATGCCGGAGGGGACAAAAAGTTTCCCGCAACCGACGAACTTGCCTCCCTCAAGGTCGGCAGACATTGCCTACGGGGGCTCGGGAGAACCATCCAACAACGCGGCGTTAGACAATGGGGTGGGTTCTGAATCTAACTCAGATAAAAACCCAGAAACCTCAGAAAAACAGGTGTTTCAGGACCGTGCAACCCCATCGGAGAAGAGGGGCGATGCGGAGGTAGGATCGACGCGTAATCGGTCTGGCATGACTCATGCAAGAACCGAAACAGCGATGGCTTCCGATCGATTCCAAACCTCAGTCCCTGAGACTGCGCCCCAGCGGCGCGGAGCCGGGTCTTTGGATTCGGAACCCCTCGGGTCCTTGTCTCTTGCTAGGGACGTCGATCCCTCGATGAGGATGCCGTCCCTCGCTCCTGCGATCAGCGAGCTGAATCCATTTCCTGAGACCGCAGAGGCGGTTGCCCTTCCCCAAGCACGGTCTATCACCCGGCTCTCGGATCAGCTCTCCGGTGAGGTGGTTTTGCTGCAGCGGTTGCGCAATGCATCGATGACGGCGGTCCTTCGGCCCGATGCGGGTTCTGAGTTGCGGGTCGAGCTTCGGCGTCGCGATGGGCGGGTCGAAATTCGAGCCACACTCGAGCGGGGAGATGCACAAGCCATCGCCGAGGGTTGGCCCGAATTGCAGCAACAGCTCCGTACCCAGGGGGTTCATTTGCTCCCTCTGGAGCGAGAGGGCTCTCCGGACTCCTCCAAGGCATCCTCGGATCCCGCCGATGAGCGATCGGCTCATTCCGGAGGGCGAGGGCGCAACCAGCAGCCAGCTCAAGACT
>JBDKKQ010000365.1:0-5180 GCA_039796015.1 Verrucomicrobiota bacterium | reverse complement strand
ATTTTGTCTTTTTTATGAAGGTGCTCTTCAGCGGTGTTGAGTTCAAAGAGGTGTTGATTTCTTAAAAGATGATCATACACTCATAAATAGAAAAACAGTCTCCGCCCCGAATTTAAATCCCTATGACGACCGAGAAGATCATTCGTGTGCTGGCCGGATCGATGATCCTGATCAGCGTGGCCCTGGCCTACTTCGTCAGCCAGCGCTGGTTGCTCATGACCTGCTTTGTGGGAGGCAATCTCATCCAGTCGGCACTCACCGGATTCTGTCCTGCGGGGATCGTTCTCAAGAAAATGGGGATCGGTTCAGGGAGTTGCTGCTCTGGATCTTGTCAGAAGATTTGAACCATGGCCCACCTGACCGCAGATCCCCGGGGCCTGATCGTGGTGTGCCCCTCGTGTTCCCAAGCCAATCGGCTGATTTATCGCCAGTGGGAGGCCGTGACCCGCTGTGGGCGTTGCAAGGCGGAGTTGGTAAGGCCCGCGGTGGTGGTAGAGGCGCGCGATCCCGAAAGCTTTGGATCGTTGGTGGCCGAAGTGCCGTGTCCGGTGTTCGTAGATTTTTGGGCGCCGTGGTGTGGGCCTTGCCGAAGTGTGGCTCCGGAGATCGAGCGACTCGCTCTATTGATGGAGAGCGAGGCCTTGATCGTGAAGGTCAACACCGAGGATGTGCCGGAAGTGGCGACCCGCTATCGCATTCAATCCATTCCTACCTTTATCATTTTTCATCGGGGAATCGAGGTCGCCAGAACTTCTGGAGTCATGCCTGCACCTCGACTGAAGGACTTCATCCGCCAGTCCATCCGTTGAATGGAATTCCTTTTTATGAAGACAGAGCTGTTTACGGGAACGAGAGCAGGGTGGCTGCCCGCTATTGTGGGATTGCTCATCGGGGTTTCGGGCTGTGGCCCGGATCCCAAGCCTGTTTCGCCGTCGCAATCGCAGTCTCCGTTGCCACCGGTTCGAGTCCGCGTTGCTGTTGTGGAAAACCACGGCCTCGCTGCTACCGAGGAGGTAGTGGGAACGGTTAGGGCGCGGTTGCATGCCACCGTGGAGGCCAAGGTGACTGGCCGCATCGAGTCCGTTCGAGTGGTGCCCGGTCAGAGGGTTCGGCTGGGGGAGACACTGGTCGTGTTGGATTCCCGGGAGACAGTGGCCCGTCTCGATTCCGCCCAGGCTGTCTTGGATCAATCGGCTCGCGATCTAGATCGGTTGAGGCAATTGCTGAAGAACGGTGCGGCGACCCTCGCAGAGTTGGAGGCGGTCCAATCGCGGCATCGCGTCGCAGTGGCGGCCGTGTCGGAAACAGAAACGATGCTTGGCCATGCTCGGGTCCTAGCCCCCTTTAATGGTGTTATCACCCGCAAGGTGGTGGATGTCGGTGATCTGGCGATTCCCGGTCGGCCGTTGGTAGAGATCGAGGATCCGGCGCAGTTGCGATTTGAGGCGGACGTTCCGGAGGGCTTGATCGATCCGATTCAGACCGGTGCCCAGATGATGATTCGCATCGCCTCTCGAACAAATTTAGTGGCCGGTGTGGTTGTGGAGATGGCTCCCGCGGCGGAGGCGGTCAGCCGGACTTATCGGGTGACCCTAGATATTCCTGTTCTGCCCGGGTTGCGGGCCGGTCAATTTGGCCGGGTTTCGGTGCCCACCGAACAGGCTGCGGTTCCTCATGTGCCATCCGCCGCGGTTTTCCAAAGAGGTCAACTCGAGTATGTGGTCGTGATTGTCGGAGGCCGGGCGCAGTTGCGAATCATCCGTAGCGGGAAGCGGGTGGGGCAGGACATCGAAGTAGTTTCCGGCCTGGAGGTGGGCGAAAAAGTGGTGGGTGAGAATCCGGATCGGGTTCGTGAGGGTCAGTCGCTGGAGGAGGCTCCGTGAGTGAGGAGAATTCAAAGGACTTTGCTGCACGCGGAGTTGCTGGGCGCATCGCACACGCCTTCATGGATTCGAAGCTTACCCCGCTCATCGTAGTTGCCTCGGTGCTTCTTGGAGTCTTCGCCGTGGCGATGTTGCCGCGCGAAGAAGAACCGCAAATCCAAGTACCGATGATGGATGTGATGGTGGCATTGCCGGGCGCCTCCGCGCAGGAGGTGGAGGAGCGGGCCACACGTCCCATGGAAAAGCTGCTCTGGGAGGTTCCCGGGGTGGAGTATCTCTATTCGCAGTCCAGAGAGGGCGAAGCCTTGACCATCGTCCGCTTCAAGGTGGGATCAGATCCCGATGCGAGCCTGGTGAAGGTTTCTGAAAAACTTCGCGCACATCGGGATCGATTGCCTCATGGCGTGGAGTTTCCGCTGATCAAGCCCCGGTCCATCGATGATGTCCCCATCCTCGCGCTGACCTTCCACAGTGGACGCTACGACCACCTGACGTTGCGCCGCCTGGCATCGCAGGTGGACGATGCGGTGAAGCAGGTGCCCCAAGTGGCTGGGACCACGGTCATTGGAGGGGCTCGGCGCGAATTGCGGGTGCTCTTGGATCCGGTGCGATTGGCCTCCCGGGGACTCAGTCCGGTGGACATCGTTCCCAGGCTGCGTCAGGCCAATCGGCAATTCCGAAGCGGCGAGGCGGTTTCGATGAACCAATCGGTGGTGCTGGAAACCGGGGCGTTTCTTGAAACGGCTGAAGACGTGCGCACTGTGGTCGTGGGAGTGGTGGCCGGTCGACCCATTTACCTGCGGGAAGTGGCCGAGGTGGTCGATGGTGCAGAAGAACCATCAAACTACGTTTTCTATGGCTCAGGAGCGGCTTCAACCCATTCGGGTCCGACTCGTGAAGAGCCCGCCGTCACGCTGGCTATCGGCAAGCGAGCGGGGGCCAATGCGGTCTCGGTTGCTGAAGAAGTCCTGCGAAAAGTCGAATCCCTGAAGGGGGTTCTGATTCCAGCGGATGTGACGGTCTCGATCACCCGCCACTACGGCGAGACGGCTGCCGAAAAATCCAACGAGCTCCTCCTGCACATGGGCCTCGCCGTGATCAGCGTGTCGCTGCTCATTTGGCTGACTTTGGGATGGCGGGAATCCGGGATCGTGGCCGTAGCCATCCCGGCGACGTTGGCCCTGACGTTGTTGGTCTTCTACCTGTACGGGTTCACGCTCAATCGAATCACCCTTTTCGCGCTGATCTTCAGCATCGGTATTTTGGTCGATGACGCCATCGTGGTGGTCGAGAACATCGTCCGGCACTTTCACCTCACCCAGAATCGAAACCGCTCGTGGAATACCATCGCCGTCGAGGCGGTGAGTGAGGTGGGAAATCCTACGATCCTGGCAACATTCGCGGTGATCGCCGCCGTGCTGCCCATGGCCTTCGTGGGCGGTTTGATGGGTCCCTACATGAGGCCGATCCCCATCGGGGCCAGCGCTGCGATGTTTTGGTCGCTGCTCATCGCCTTCATCGTCACTCCGTGGGCCAGCATCCGGATGCTCCGATGGTTTCGTGGCGAAGCCCGACTGGCGGCCTTGCACTCGAGTGGAGCCCACGGGGACGCAGGATCATCGTCGGGCTCCGAAGACGCGCTGACGCGGCTTTACCGCAGGGTAATGGATCCCTTGCTTCATCACCCGCTTTGGCAATGGAGCTTCTTGGGCGTGATCACGGCGCTCCTCCTAGGAGCCATGGCCACGGTCGTCGGGGGATGGGTGACGGTGAAGATGTTGCCCTTCGACAATAAATCGGAGTTCCAAATTATCCTCAACATGCCTGAGGGGAGTTCGTTGGAGCGCACGGCTCAAGCGGCTCGCGAGATCGCTGCCGGTCTGCGCGACGAGCCGGAGGTGACCGATTATCAGGTGTATGTGGGTGTGGCCTCGCCCTTCAATTTCAACGGCCTGGTCCGTCACTATTTTCTGCGCAGCGGAGCCCACGTCGCCGACATCCAGGTCAACTTGGTCAATAAGCATGCCCGGAAGGCTAAGAGTCACGACATCGCCAAGCGGATTCGGCCGTCCGTGGCCCGAGTGGCCCAGCGATTCGGGGCGCGGGTCGCCGTGGCTGAGGTGCCTCCGGGGCCTCCGGTCTTGCAAACGTTGGTTGCTGAGATTTACGGGCCCACGGACGAGGCGCGATCGACTCTGGCCAAACAGGTGTGGTCGATCTTCGAGTCCACACCGGGAGTGGTGGATATCGACGGGTACATCGAGGCCGACCAGCCCAAGACCCGCTTCGTCATCGACAAAGAAAAGGCCGCCTTGGTGGGGATCAGCGCCGAGACGATCTCCAAAACCCTGCGTCTCGCAGTGGGCGGCGAATCGGTGGATTTGCTGCATGTGCCTCGGGAGAAAGAGGACGTGAACCTGGTTGTCCAATTGCCGCGCTCGTCCCGCGTGCAGCCGGAGGAACTGCTCGCCCTGCGTATCCGCAGCGGTGAGGCCCAAGCGTTGCTTGAGCCAGGCGGGGTGCAGGTGGTTCCTCCGTTGGTGCCACTGCGGGAGTTGGTGCGTATCGAGAAGGGGGTTGTTGAGAAGAGTCGCCACCGCAAGAACTTGATGCCGGTGACTTATGTGATCGGTGACGTGGCTGGAGTGATCGAAAGCCCCGTGTACGCCATTGCTGAGATGAACAAGAAACTGGCAGCGCTCCCGGGGAAACCCCGAATCCACAATGCCTCGATGCCTTTCAGCGATTCTGAACCCTCCATCAAGTGGGATGGCGAATGGCACATCACGTTGGAAGTTTTCCGGGATCTGGGCATGGCGTTCGCCGCCGTGTTGATTCTGATTTATGTCCTGATGGTGGGTTGGTTTCGTTCATTCTTGACGCCGCTTTTGGTGATGTTGGCTATCCCGTTTTCGTTGGTCGGAATCTTGCCAGCCCATGGCGCCATGGGGGCGTTTTTTACCGCCACGTCCATGATTGGTTTCATGGCAGGGGCGGGGATCGTGGTTCGCAATTCGATCATCCTGGTGGATTTCATCGAGCAAGGCCTGCGCGACGGGATGCCGTTGGATCGGGCGGTGATCGAGGCGGGCGCGGTTCGGTTCCGGCCCATGGTGCTGACAGCGGCTGCAGTGATCGTGGGCGCGGCAGTCATTCTCGCCGATCCCATCTTCCAAGGGTTGGCCATCTCCTTGATGGCCGGGGAGGTCGCTTCGTTGCTCATCAGCCGCATGGCGGTGCCGGTGCTCTACTTCATGGCGCATCGCCGATCGCAGGCTGAGATGAGTAAATTAAAGC
>JBDKKQ010000364.1:0-5131 GCA_039796015.1 Verrucomicrobiota bacterium | reverse complement strand
GCCCCGCCGACCAAAAAACCCAACCCCTGGATCTCCTCTGCTGACTTCTTTCCGCGCCTTTATACGAAAAGCCAGAACCAACTCGGGCCATCAGCCAGCAGGAGAACGCTCCGCCTTTTCGGGCACCGGCTTTACAACGCATCCACGGTTTTGAGACTATACTGTCCACATGTCGAAACCGCTGCTCATCGCCGGTCGTTCTTTTGACTCCCGTCTGTTTCTCGGAACCGGAAAGTTCCCGTCCCCGGAGTCCATGCGCGGAGCATTAGAGGCCAGCGGAACACAAATAGTCACCGTCGCCCTGCGCCGCGTCGACCTCAGCGGCCAGAAAGACCCCTTCGCCAACATCCTCGATTTCATCGATCCCAAGCGCTACCTCATCCTTCCCAACACCAGCGGAGCGATGAACGCAGCGGAAGCGGTCCGACTCGCCCGATTGGCCGCGGCAGCCGGCTTACCCAAGTGGATCAAACTCGAAATCCACCCCGACCCCCGCTACCTGCTACCGGACCCCATAGAGACCTTCGAAGCCGCCAAGCAGCTCGTAGCCGAAGGCTTCGTCGTGCTTCCCTACATCAACGCCGACCCGGTCTTGGCCAAACGCCTCCAAGAAATCGGCACGGCCACCGTCATGCCCCTGGGCTCCCCCATCGGATCCCACCGAGGGCTCCAGACCCGTGACCAAATTCGCATCATCATTGAACAGGCCACCGTGCCCATCATCGTGGACGCAGGCATCGGAGCCCCCAGCCATGCCGCCGAGGCCATGGAACTGGGAGCCGATGCCGTGCTCGTCAACACCGCCATCGCTGTGGCCTCCAATCCGTCCCGCATGGCCATCGCCTTCCGCGACGCCGTCACCGCAGGCCGCACCGCCTATGAACTAGGCCTCGGTGAAGCCATCGATCACGCCAGCCCCACCAGCCCGCTGACGGCCTTCCTCAACTAAATCTGGTCATGGCCGCACCGACCGAACCGCTGCCGCCGACCCTTCGCTTAGCGCACTGGTCCGCACGACTCGCGGCCCTGAACGATCCGCAGACGCGCCTGGCCCACCTCGTGGAAGCCGCCCGCCTAAAACCTCCGCTGCCGGCGACCGATCGTCAGGAGGTTCACCGGGTGGCGGGCTGCCTGGTGCGCACCTGGTGGATCGCTCAGTGGCACGACCAGCGATGCTGGTTCCAGACCGATTCGGATGCCATGACCCTCAAGAGCCTCGCCGGCGCCATCGCCGAACTGGCCTCCGGCGGAACTCCGGATGAAATTGCCGCGCTCGATTTTAGCGCCTTCGACTCCTTAGGACTTTTGAAACAACTCGCAGAGAACCGGCAGAAGACGATCCGCAATCTCATGACCGCGACCAAAACCTTCGCCCTCCAATCGGCCACCCCCCAACGCTGAAGATCTCTCCGGTCATGCCCCGACCCAGTCTCTCCCTTCAGCCACCGCAAATCCGCCCCATGGCGGCGGTGCGGCGCGTCGTGGGCTTTTTAGGCAAGCGACCGGGTTGGACCGCCCTCTCCATCGGACTCCTGCTCCTCAACATCAGTATCGAGCTGTCGTTGCCGCAGTTCTTAGGATCCACCATCACAGCCCTCGGAGGCACGGTGGCGGACGGGTCTCTCGCGAGAACAATCGGACTTTTCCTTGGCTTAGTGGTACTGCGAGCCGGGATCGGACTCGTGCTGGGACCCATCCGAAACCGAACTGCCCAGACGGCCCTGGGAGACATCCGAGCCGCGGTGTACGACTCGCTCCAACGGCGCTCGTTCGCCTGGCATGACAACGCCCGAACCGGTGAATTGATCTCCCGGGCCGGAACCGATGTGGGCCGCCTGCAAGACTTACTCTCCGTCTGCCTCCTCTTCGGTGTGGATGTCGCCGCCGGTCTGATCGGAACCCTCTCGCTCATTTTCATCACCAGCCCACGGCTCGGCCTAATGACCTTGCTGGCCCTGGTTCCCACGGTGGCCACCATGGCCTGGTTTGCCGCCCAACTGCAGCCTCGATGGCGGCGCGTCCATGAGCGGCACGGAGCCATGAGCACGGTCATCCAGGAGAACATCGCCGGAGTCCGAGTGGTTAAGGCATTTGCCCGAGAATCAGCCGAAATCACTAAATTCCGGTCGCGACGAACCGACTTTCTGAAGGAACTGGCCGAAGCCGTAAACTACTGGGCTGCTCGGGTTCCCTTCTCTCAATTCCTCTTTGGCCTGGCTGTGCCATTAACCCTGTGGATCGGCGGCAGCGAAGTGCTCCAAGGCTCCATCTCGCTGGGCGACCTGGCGAAGGTACTGGTTTATCAAATGGCCCTGGGCGGACGAATCGGCGTGATCGGGCAAATCACCAACATCCTCCAGAACTCCAGTTCCGCCGCCCAGCGAGTCAGCGAATTGCTCGACCCGCCAACCCTTCCAAACCCCCAACGCCCGCCGGGACGCATCGCCCCCATCCAAGGTACCATCGCATTCGAAGGGGTCGCCTTTCAGTACGTCTCCGAGCCCTCCCTCCGAGTGCTCGATGAATCCAAACCGCAGCCCCCGGAACATCGCCCCGCAGCAGCGACAAAAGCCTCCCGCAACCAAGCCATCGAAGGGCTGTCCTTCACGATCCCTGCAGGCAGCAGAGTCGCCATCGTTGGCCCGACCGGCTGCGGCAAATCCACCCTGCTAGCCCTGATCGCCCGATTCTACGAACCGACCCACGGCCGTATCTTGCTCGATGACACCGACCTCCGAGACTGGGATCGCGACACCCTGCGCCAGAGCATCGGCCTCGTCTTCCAAGAGACCTTCCTCTTCAGCGCGACCCTAGCAGAGAATATCGCCCTCGGACGCCCCCTGGCTTCCCGAGACGAGATCGAGGCAGCCGCCCGAGCCGCCCAAGCCGACGGGTTTATCCGCGAACTGCCCCAGGGCTACGACACCGTCATCGGAGAGCGCGGTATTTCGCTGAGCGGAGGCCAACGCCAGCGCATCGCCATCGCCCGCGCCCTGCTCATCCAACCCCAGATCGTACTCCTCGATGACGCAACCAGCGCCGTAGATCCCTCCACCGAAGAAGAGATCCGGGAAGCAATGCTCGAACTCTGCCGCGGTCGCACCACCTTCTTGGTCGCGCACCGGGCTGCAACCATCCGCAGCGCCGATCGAATTCTTGTCCTGCAAGAAGGCAAACTCGTGGCCCAAGGCCAGCACGAATCGCTCCTGACCGATTGCTCGCTGTACCGGGAATTGTTCGCCAACCCGGAATCGCAATCTCCCGCGCACTAATGGCCACCCACGACGACATCGCCCTCGACGAAGAGTTCGCCCAGAGCAGCTTGCGTGGTTCACTGCTCAAGAGGCTCTTCGCGTACACCCGGCCCTATCGCCGAGCCCTCTACACCAACCTCGCCCTCACTCTGCTGGCCACCGCGTCCGCGCTCGTTGGACCGCGGCTCATCCAGCACAGCATCGACCACGCACTGGGGCCCGCCCTCGGAACCGGTGGGGCCACCACAGCGCTCAGCAGATCCGCCGCCGCCCAAGAAATCCTCATCCTGAGCGGACTCTACTTAGCCAATCTACTGCTCGGATGGGGACTGACTGTTATTCAAGTCCGCACCTCCATCGAGACCGGCCAAGGGGCCATGAACGACTTGCGTCTGGCCGTCTTCGAGCACATCCAACGCCTCTCGCTCAACTATTTCGACCGAACCCACCAAGGCCGCATCATCGCCCGGGCCGACTCCGACGTCGATTCGTTGGACCGAGTCCTCACCTGGGGTGCCGGTCAAGCCCTCTCCAGCCTCGTCACCCTAGTTGGCGTCATCGTGCTCATGGTGCAATACGACCTGCGCCTGAGCTTGGCCGTCTGCTCGGTCCTTCCCCTGTTAGCCTGGCTCACCCACTGGTTCCACCGCCGCGGACGTGAGGCCTACCGCAGTCTCAGAGGCACCCAATCCCGCCTCATTGCCGCCATGGCCGAGAACATCTCTGGCGTCCGCGTGGTTCAGGCCTTCGTACGCGAGGCCGAAAACCTCCGCAAATTTAACAACTTACAAACCGATTTCACAGAGCGATGGGTGGCCTCGGCGCGGGTCTTCCACACCTACATGCCGGCCGTGGGACTCTTGTCCGGCCTCGCCACGGCCATCGTCCTCGGCTACGGCGGATGGCGTGTCCAGCAAGGGGGACTGACTATCGGCGGACTTGCCGCCTTCGTTCTCTATCTGGGCATGTTCTTCGGCCCCATCCAAACCATGGGAGACCTTTACAACGCCGTCCTATCGGCCGCCGCCAGCGCCGAGCGCATCTTCGCCCTCCTCGACACCGAGCCCCAAGTCAAAGACTCCACCGCCGCCACCGACTTACCTTCAGTACGCGGAGAGGTTACCTTCGAAGGCGTCTCCTTCCGCTACGACACCACACCCGCCGACCGGTGGATCCTCGAGGACATCCATTTCTCCATTCCCGCCGGCTCGACCATCGCCCTCGTGGGTCACACCGGATCGGGCAAAACCAGCATCATCAGCCTCCTGGCCCGTTTCTACGAACCTCAAGCAGGTCAAATCCGAGTTGATGGACTCCCCATCGCCGACCACACACTCGCCTCATTGCACCGACAACTGGGCATGGTCACCCAGGAGAATTTCCTCTTCACCGGCACCGTGATGGAGAACCTCAAGTTCGGACGCCCCGAAGCCACCGACGAAGAAGTCATCGTCGCCGCCAAGGCCCTGGGAACCCATTCCGTCATCGAGCGTCTCCCCACCGGCTACGCCACCGAAGTCCGCGAACGCGGAGGAAACTTCAGTGCTGGCGAGCGACAACTCATCACCATCACCCGGGCTATGGTGGCCGCGCCCCGGATCCTCATCTTCGACGAAGCGACCAGCGCCGTAGACCCGCAGACCGAGCGCCTCATCCAAGAAGCCCTTCGCACCTTGTTCCAGCGCCGTACCAGCCTCGTCATCGCCCACCGCCTCAGCACCGTCCGCGGTGCCGACCTGATCCTCGTGCTCGACCACGGCCGCATCGTCGAACGCGGCACCCACGAAAGCCTCATCGCTGAAGGAGGCATCTACGCCCGCATGCACGCCCAATTCATCCGAGGCTAATCCACTCTTAGAAACCTGCCCCCAATTCCC
>JBDKKQ010000363.1:0-2668 GCA_039796015.1 Verrucomicrobiota bacterium | reverse complement strand
ATGAAGACCCAGTGGATTGCTCTTTCTTCGGCGGCGCTGTTGGCCGTGATCTTGGTGGCGGCCGGGGGTTGTCAGGTGATCCGGGCCGGATATGAAACCGCTCCGTACCGGGTGCTGGAGTCCGATGGAGCGTTCCAGATCCGGGAGTATCCCGCGATGCAATGGGTGGAGACCACCATGGGGTCGGGAAATGGCGATTCAGATGGCAGTTTCGGTCGATTGTTCGGATTCATCACCGGGCGTAATCAGTCCCAGCAAAAAATCGCTATGACCACACCGGTCTACATGGCTGGGTCTCCGACCGCCGACCCTACATCCCAACGGGTGATGGCCTTCGTTATGCCCAAGGAGATGGCGGCGGCGTCCGTGCCTGTTCCCAACGATGGGGCCTTGCGCCGACGGGAGGTTTCGGCCGGCCGGTTTGCTATTTATCGGTTCCGCGGAACCCGGTCCTCCGAGCGGGAGGTGGCAGTTCTGGGTGAATTGCAGGCCTGGCTGGCGGCTCGGGGGCTTTCGGTCGTCGATGCTATGCCGGTGTATGGCTACTTCGACCCGCCTTGGACCCCCTCGGTTCTCCGGCGGAATGAGGTTATGTTGAGGATCTCTGAGCCGGCTGTTCGGTGATTTTCCGGGGCTTTAGGCTCTGGCCGAGATTTCTTAAAATACTTTGAGCAATCCGGAAGTTTCCGAGTCGGAGTAGGTGGTTGGTAACTATCCGCTAAGGGTTGGCAAAGGAAGCGTGCTGACGGCGGGGCTTGCGGGTAGGGGTTGGGTGTTTGCCTCGTCGTGGTTATAGCGCCTGGAGTGAAGGCGTAATTGCTTCCGTCACTTGGGGGTCGGCTCAAAAAGCCGGCCCCCGTCTTTTTTAACCGATCGTGTTTTTACCGATCGTGTTTTTAACCCATCCGCTTTGCCCCGTCTGATCCACCGATTCGATCCACTTCTCCAGCCCCATCGTTCAAAAACCCTCGTCCAAAAACCTCATCAGGAATGCCGATCGGGTGAGAGGAGCGATAGGTCGAAGCGAGGCCGGGCCCCGGTGAGTGTGTCAGCGATGAGTTGGCCCGTGATGGGAGCCAAGCTAATACCCATCATGCCGTGCCCGGTAGCTAGGGAGAGATTGGCCAGTCGCTTTGTTCGACCGATGTAGGGGAGCCCATCCGGAGGCACCGGGCGCAGGCCGAACCACGGTTCGACTCCTTCGAAATCACTCTCTTCGAATCGTGGAAAGTACTTCGGCACCGACTTGATAATGCCCCGGACTCGGACCGGGTTGATGGTGTCGTTGAGGCCTCCAATTTCCATGGTTCCCCCAAAGCGAAGCTGGCCATTCATGGGAGTAATGGCCACCCGGGCTTCGGTGAAAATGGAACAAAGGTTCGGCAATTCTCGGGGGTTTCGGAGGGTCAGGCTGTAGCCCTTGCCCGCCTGGATGGGCAAATTGAGCCCCAGTTGGGCAGTCGTCTGGGGCGACCAAGATCCACCGCACAGAACAAACTCATCGGCCTCCAAAACCTCTCCGTCGACCCACGCCGCCCGAACCCGACCGTGTTCGGTTTGCCATCCGCGCACTTCGGCCTTCCAACGGAAGCGGCACCCGAGGCGTTCGAGTTCGTGTTGCAGGCCGGCCATGAAGCGGTCGGGGCTCAGGTGACAGTCCTGCGGAAAGTGGACCGATCCGGCTACAGTCATTGTGATGGCCGGGTCCAGAGCCGCGGTTTGCCGAGCATCGAGGACATCGGCCGGCATGCCCAAAGCGCGAGCTTGGGTCGCGGTGTGGGCTTCTTCGTCGAGGGCGTGCTGGCTGCGGCACAGCATGAGCAGGCCCTTTTTCACGAGGCCGAAATCGAAGTGGGGTAGGGCCGCCAATTCTTCGAAAGCCGCCCGACTGGCCATGCTGATGTCCCGGAGCAGCGGCGCGGCTTTCTCGACCCGTGCGGCCGTGCTGGCTCGCCAGAAACGCCATCCCCACTCGAAGAGTTGCGGGTCGAAGCGGGGTCGGATGTAGAATGGGGACTCTGGATTCCACATCCACTTGAGGCCTAAGGCCACCATGCCTGGCGCGGCCAACGGGATGAAATGGCTGGGCACCACCATGCCAGCGTTGCCGAAAGAGCAGCCATTGCGGGCCGGCGGATTTCGATCGATGACCGTCACCGAGTAACCGGCCTTGGCACAGTAATAGGCCGTGCTCAGCCCGATGACTCCGCCCCCCACAATGGCCACGTGTCCACGCATTCTTGGAGAGGATGGTGGCGGTGGTCTTGGGAGTCTTGCCACGCAGAAGTGTGGGGCACGAAAAATACGGCACAACTTGCTGTTTCCGCAGGGGTTGCGCCGTTGGGATGAGGATTGGCTTCCGGTCGGATGTCGGGAATGACTTAGTTTGGATCCAAGGCGGGGAGCACCATTCCCTCTATCGAGAATCTGGCATGGGCTGAACGTCGAACTGGGCAGCAATTCCAACACCGTGTATCGCCTCGACGGCTCGAACGTCCTCGGAAAAAGAGTTGAGTGAGATCGGCGATTTTCCGGACTTCCTGCCTAATCGAAAAGAACGAGGGATCCGCGATGTTGCATTGAATGAGATTCTTCCGCGTCGTTGCCGAAGCTGCTTCGTTTTGTTCTCCATGAAACCACTCCATTGCCTCACTGCGTTGCTGACCCT